>DASUHM010000026.1 GCA_036273515.1 Gaiellales bacterium | reverse complement strand
GGGGATACCGAAGAGGTATCGGCAATCCCCCCACCGGTGAGGTCACCATGCAGAACTCGATCTCCGGCTCGGCAGCATCGCTCGCCCAGTCGCTCGCAGGCGTCACGGCCCCGACCACCTCGACGACCACCCTGCTCTCGGGCGTCGCGAACCTGCTCGGGACGACCACCGACGACCTCATCAAGAGCCTCCAGGGCGGCCAGAGCCTGAGCGACCTCGCCTCGGCCAAGGGCATCTCGCAGGACGATCTGCTGGCGACGATCAAGCAGGGCCTCCAGGCCAACCAGACGATGACCGGCCAGGCCAACGACCTCGACGCGATGGCCGCGAGGATCGCCGACCGCAAGGGCACCGGCCACCGCCACCACCCGAGCAGCGCCGGCATCCAGGCCGGCGGCGAGAGCCTCCAGCAGCGCGTCGCCGACCTGAGCTCGGCGCTCGGCGTGTCGGACGACGAGCTCGTCCAGGCGCTCCAGAACGGCCTCGGCTCGACCGGCCAGGGCGCGACCTCGGGCTACGGCGTGAGCCCCGCGCTCCTGCAGGGGCTGCAGATCGACCAGCTGGCCTAGCCGCTAGGCGGCGTCGGCCGCGCGCGCCTCGGCCACCAGCCGGGCGGCCATCGGCCGCGCGAACAGGTAGCCCTGCCCCGAGCGCACGCCCAGGGCGCGCAGGGCGGTGCGCTGGCCCTCGGTCTCGATGCCCTCTGCCACGACCACGGCGTCGAGCGCCTCGGCGGTCGCGATGATCGCGCGCACGATCGCCTCCTCGCGCGGCGAGTCGCAGATCCCGGCGATCAGGCTGCGGTCGATCTTGAGCACGTCGACCGGGAGCTGGGCGACCCGGGCGAGCGACGAGTGGCCGCTGCCGAAGTCGTCGATCGCGATCCGGTAGCCGGCGGCCCGCAGGGACTCGAGGTGGTCGAACAGGCGGCGGTCGTCCATCATGGCCGACTCGACCAGCTCGAGCGTGATCGCGCCGCGGCGCAGGCGGTGCTCGCCGGCCAGGCGGACGAGCCGGTCGCGCATGCGCCGGTCGAGCATCGCCGGCGGCACGTTGACCGAGACGTCCACCTCCATGCCGACCGCGCCCCAGCGGTCGAGCTGGCGGATCGCCTCCTCGACCACCCAGTGGGTGATGGGCGTGAGCAGGCCGGTGCGCTCGGCCGCGGGCAGGAACTGGCCGGGTGTGACGAGCTCGCCGGCGCGGTCCCAGCGCACGAGCGCCTCGACGTTCTGCATCGTGCCCGTGGCGAGCTCGACGATGGGCTGGTACTCGAGCACCAGCTGGCCGCGGGCGATGGCATGGTGCAGCGCGGCCGCCATCTCGAGGTCGCGGGCCGGGTCGTCGGACGCGCGCTCGCGCACGCGCCGGCCCTGGCGGGCGGACTTGGCCTGGTACATCTCGGCGTCGGCGTGGTGCAGGAGCTCCTCGGCGGTGCGGCCGTCGTCGGGGAACACGCTCGTCCCCACCGAGACGCCGATCACGACCTCGTGGCCCTCGACCGAGAACGGGGAGGAGATGGCGTGCTCGATGCGGGCGGCGAGCGACTCGGCCAGCTGGGCGACGTCGGCGCGGCTGCCGCGGGTGTCGCGCACGAGCACGAGGAACTCGTCGCCGGACTGGCGGGCGATCATGTCGGCCGAGCGGGTGACGGCGCGCAGGCGGGTGGCGACGTGGCGCAGGAGCTCATCGCCGGCGGCATGGCCGAGCGAGTCGTTCACGAGCTTGAACGCGTCGATGTCGCAGAAGAGGACGGCGATCTCGGCCTCGCCCCGCTCCGCCTCGGCGACCGTCGCCACCAGGTGGTCGGAGAACGACATCCGGTTGGGCAGGCCGGTGAGGTCGTCGTGGTAGGCGAGGTGGGAGACGCGCTGCTCGTCGCGGCGGCGCTCGGTCACGTCCTGGCCGAGCGAGATGGATCCGCTGACGGCGCCGTCGGCGTCGTGGTGGACGATCGTCGACCAGGCGATGACGCGCCGGTCGCCGCTCGCAGTCACGATCTGGTTCTCGTGGTGGGGGCGCTCGAGCTCGCCGCGCATCGACTGCTCGAACGCCTCGCGCGTCCACGAGCGCTCCGGCGGCACGACCTCGGCGAACCAGTCGAGGCCCGCGAGCGTCTCGGCCCGCCGGCCCAGCAGCTCGGCCAGGTGCGGGTTGCAGTAGACGACGCGGCCGGCCGGGTCGAGCTGCACGGCGGCCAGCGCCACGTTCTCGAGCGTGTCGCGGAAGAGCTGCTCCTGCTCGGAGAGCCGGCGCTGGGCGCCGACCCGCTCGGAGATGTCCTGGGTGGTGATGACGAAACCGGTTGCGCGCCCGCCGTCGGCCTGGATCGGCCCGGCGGTGGCCCGCACGTGCGCGGCCGTGCCGTCGGGGCGGGTGACCCGGAACTCGGCGTCGAAGCCGCGGCCCTCGCCGAGCTCGGCCGACCACCGCTCGAGGACGCCCGAGCCGTCGTCGCCGCCCAGGATCTCGAGCCAGCCGGCGCCTCGCACCTCGGCGACGGAACGGCCGACGATCTCGCAGAAGCGCCGGTTCGCGTACCAGCAGCCGCCGAGCTCGTCGGTCTGGACGATCCCGACCGGCGCGTGCTCGGACAGCGCGCGGAAGCGCTCCTCCGACTTGCGCAGCGCCTGCTCGCCGCGGTGGCGGGCGGTGATGTCGTGGGCGAGGCCGACGTGGCCGACGATCTCGCCGTGCTCGTCGCGCAGGGTCGTGACGGTGTGGGCGACGCGGACGTGGGAGCCGTCGCGGCGGACGAACGTCCACTCCCGCGCCTCGGCCCCGCGGCCGGCCAGCGTCGTGAACACGGCCCGGCCGGGCTCGACGCCGAGCTCGCGGGCGGCCGCCTCGATCTCCTCGGGCAGGTGCAGCTCGAGCGCGCGCATGCGGCCCACGACCTCGTCCGCCGAGTAGCCGAGCAGCCGCTCGGCGCCGTCGTTGAAGAGGGTGAGGACGCCGTCGCCGCCGGTGGTGAAGATCGCGTCGCCCGTGGCCGCGGCGAGCACCCGTGAGTAGTGGTCGCGCTCGGCCTCGAGCTGCGCGACCAGGGCATCGCAGCCGGCCGGGTCCACGCGCGGCCCGCGGCCGCCGAGCAGCGCTCGCGCGAGCCGCCTCATCCTCCGAACTCCGGGCATGGCGTCGCAACCACGGTCATGGTTTCACTCCACAACATCGGCGGGGTCGGCGCGCGGTTGAGCGGAATCTCAGGCGCCGGCGGCGGCGGCCGCGACGGCCTCGACGACGCGCCGCGAGATCGCCCCGACCTCGGCGCGCTCATCCGTGTACATCGACGGCTTGAAGCAGATCGATGTGAACCCGCGGGCGAGCTGCGCCGGCACGTCGGCGAGCGCCTCGTCGAGGTCGGCGACGGCGTCGGGCGCGGCGAAGCGGCCGCGGATGCCGCCGACCATCTCGAGCTCCGCGACGTCGCGCCCGGCGGCCCGCATGGCCTCCGCCAGGCGGGCCAGATCGGCGTCGGTCGGCGTGCCGAACGGGTGGAATCCGCTGCCGTAGCGGGCGATCCGGCGGAGCAGGGCCGGGTGGAGCGACTGGCCGCCGAACCACATCCGGGGGCCGCCGGCGTGGAACGGCCGCGGCTCGCAGTAGACGTCGCCGAACGCGAAGTGCTTGCCGGCGAACGCCGCAGGCGACTGCGTCCAGGCCGCGTGCATCGCGGCGAGCTGCTCGTCGAGGATCGCGCCCCGCTGCCCGAACGGGACGCCGAGCGCCGCGTACTCCTCCTCGGCCCAGCTCACGGTCGGCTGTACGACCAGCCGTCCCCCGGCGAGCAGGTCGAGGGTGGCGAGCTGCTTCGCCAGCAGCAGCGGATGGCGCAGTGGCGCGATGATCGCGGCGAGCGCCACGCGCAGGGTCGTCGTCCGCGCGGCGATCGCCGCGGCCAGCACGACCGAGTCGGGCCAGGGCGTGTCGGGATCCTGGTTCCCCGGCGCCGCGTAGTCACGTGGGTTCTCCATCCGCCCGGCCGCGCCGGCCGAGGGGCCGAGGACGACGTGCTCGGAGAGCATCACCGTGTCGACGCCCGCCGCCTCCGCGACGACCGCCAGCTCGACGAGCGCGGGAAGATCGCGGGGCGACGTGAGCGTCCAGTTCTCGGAAAGCACCATGACCACCCGCGCCATGCGCGGAATGTTAAGGGGGACTGTCCCTCAACACTCGAGGAGGCGCACGTCCCTTGACCGAGGCGGTCAGCGCGGAGCGTAGGTCTCGCTGACGGCCTCGGCGATGTCCTGGAGCGTCTTCCCGGTGCGCTGCGCCGCTGCGCGCATCCGCCCGAACGCCTCGGACTCGGTGAGGCCGTCGCGCTCCATGAGGAGGCCCTTGGCCCGCTCGATCGTCTTGCGGACGGCCAGGGCGTCGCGCAGCGAGTCCGACTCGGCCCGCACCGCCAGCAGCTCGGCATGGCGGGCGCGGGCGGTCTCGATCGCCGGGACGAGGTCGGCCTCCCGGAACGGCTTCACCAGGTAGCCGAAGACGCCCGCCTCGACCGCCCGGGCGACGACGTCGCGCTGCGAGTAGGCGGTGATCATGACGATCGGGATCGGCCGCTCCTCGAGCATCGCCCGGGCGGCGTCGATCCCGTCCACCCCCGGCATGCGCACGTCGAGCAGCGCCAGGTCGGGCGTCGTCGCGCGCGCCAGGTCGATCGCCTCACCGCCGTCACGGGCCTCGGCGACGACCTCGAATCCGGCCCGCGCCAGCATCGCGGCCAGGTCGAGCCGGATGATCGTCTCGTCCTCGGCGATCAGGACTCGGCCGGAAACCGGGCCACCGCCTTCCCGCCGCCGTCCGCCACCAGCTCGAGCTCGCCGGCCAGCTGGTCGCGCACCAGTGTGCGCGCGATCGTGAGGCCGAGGCCGTCGCCGCTCTCGGGCGCCGGCCCGGTGCCCTCGTCCGTCACGACCAGCACGACGTCGTCACCGTCGCGCCGCAGCTCGGCACCCACCGCACCGGCGCCGTGCTCGACGGCGTTCGAGTGCAGCTCGCAGAAGACGAGCGCCAGCGCCGTGGCCCGGTCGCCCGGGAGCGGCACCGGCTCGAGCTGCGCCCGCACCGGCCGCTCGGGCGTCCCGGTGCCGAGCATCGCCTGGAGCCGGCCGACGAGCCCGGCGCAGTCGACGCCGTCGACCCGCGACGAGGTGAGCAGGTCGTGCACCTCGGCGATCGAGCAGATCCGGTTCACGCTCTCGCGCAGCGCCTTCTCGGCGGCCGGGTCGCCGGCCGAGCGCAGCTGCAGCCGCAGGAGCGACGCCACCGTCTGCAGGTTGTTCTTGACCCGGTGGTGGATCTCCTGGGCGAGCAGGCCGCGCAGCGCGGAGCGGGCCGACGCGACCGCGGCGGCGCCCTGGTGGGCGACCGTGCGCAGCAGCGAGAGCTCCTCCGGCGCCCAGGTGCGCGGCGTGTCGCACGAGACGACCAGCGACCCGATCCCGCCCTGCTTCCACGAGAGCGGCTCCGCCGCGGCCGTCTCGGCGGCGAACGGCGCCCGCGCCGCCAGCGCGATCAGCTCCTCCTCGCCGCGGCCGGCGCCGGAGCTGTAGGCGACGGCGGGGCCGTCCTCGGAGTCGAGCACGACGGCGCACTCCTGCGCGCGCAGCGCCCGGCAGGTGCTCTCGGAGATGTCGCGCAGCACGTCGTCGAGGTAGAGCGACGAGGTCATCGAGCGGGAGATCTCGGCGAGCGCCTCGAGCTCGGCCACCCGCCGCTGGGAGCGCTCGTAGAGCTTCGCGTTCTCGATCGCCTGGCCGACCTGGCCGGCGATCGCCGAGAGCAGCGCCACCTCCTCGTCGGAGAAGGCCCGCGGCTCGCGCGTGCGCACGTTGAGCGCGCCGGCGAGGTGGTCGCGGGCGAGGACGGGCACGGCCAGGATCGACTCGTACTCGTCCTCGGGCAGGTTGGGGAAGGCGCGGAAGCGCCGGTCGAGGTGCGCCTGGGCGGCGATCATCACCGGATGCCGCAGCTCCGCCGCGGCGCCCGTGATGCCCTCGCCCGGGCGCATGCGCGGCCGGTGGGCGGGATCGTCGAAGCGGGTGCCGTGCGTCGCCCGCAGCTCGAGCATCCCGGTTGTCTCTTCGTAGAGGTAGAGGAAGCACGCGTCGGTGGCCATCGCGTCGGCGACGCGCGAGGCGATCCGCTCGAGCACTTCGGCCAGGTCCAGGCTCGAGCTGACTGCCGCGACCGTGTCGGTCAGGAGCTCGACGTGCCGGGTGGCACGGTCCGACGTCGTGCTCATGGGCCGAGTGTAGTTGCGGGCATGGGGCCAGGCCCCGGAACCGAGGCCTGGCCCCACACCGGAGGCGCTAGAGCGTCGGCAGGTAGCGCGCGAGCTCCCACTCGCTCACCTGCACGCGGTACTCGTCCCACTCCTCGCGCTTGAGCGCGATCAGGCGGTCGCGCAGCTCGAAGCCGAGCGCCTTCTCGACCAGCGGCGACTCCTCGGCCAGGTCGATCGCCTCGCCGAGCGACTCGGGCAGCGACTCGATCCCGAGCGCGTGCCGCTCCGGCTTCGAAAGCGTGTACAGGTTCGTCTCCATCGGGTCGGGCAGCTCGTAACCCTGCTCGATCCCCTCGAGCCCGGCGTGCAGCAGCGCCGCGAACGCCAGGTACGGGTTGCAGGCCGGGTCGGGACAGCGGATCTCGGCCCGGGTGGCCGCCGCCTTGCCGGGGTGGTAGAGCGGCACCCGGATCAGCGCCGAGCGGTTGCGCTGCGACCAGGCGATGTAGACCGGCGCCTCGTAGCCCGGTACCAGCCGCTTGTAGCTGTTCGCCCACTGCGCGAAGAGGAGCGAGATCTCGCGCGCGTGCCGCAGCTGGCCGGCGATGAAGCTCTTGGCGATGTCGGACAGGTACCAGCGGTCGTCGCCGTCGTAGAACGCGTTCTCGCCGGCGGTGAAGAGCGACTGGTGCGTGTGCATGCCCGAGCCGTTCACGCCGAAGAGCGGCTTCGGCATGAAGGTCGCGTAGACGCCGTGGCGCTTGGCGACCTCCTTGACCACGCTGCGGTAGGTGATGCAGTGGTCGGCCATGTCGAGACCGGGGGAGTAGCGCATGTCGATCTCGTGCTGGCTCGGCCCGACCTCGTGGTGGAGGTACTCGATGGGGATGCCCATCTGCTCGAGCGCGAGCACCGTGTGCTTGCGCAGGTCGACCGACGCGTCGGCGGTCGTCTCCTCGAAGTAGCCGCCGGCGTCGAGCGGGTGCGGGCGCCCCTCCTCGTCCATGCGGAAGTAGAAGAACTCGAGCTCGGGGCCGACGTTGAAGGCGTCGAAGCCGAGCGAGCGCATGCGGTCGAGCGCGCAGCGCAGGACGTGGCGGGAGTCGGCGAAGTAGGGCTCGCCGGCGGGCGTGCGGATGTCGCAGATCATGCGCGCCACCGACCGGTCGCCCGAGCTCCAGGGCAGCACCCGGAACGACGTCGGGTCGGGCATCGCGATCATGTCCGACTCCTCGATCGCGTTGAACCCGGTCACGGACGAGCCGTCGAAGCCCATACCGTGCGTGATCGCGTTCTCGAGCTCGCGCTGGGTGATGGCGAAGCTCTTCAGCCGTCCGACCAGATCGGTGAACCACAGCTGGACGAAGGTGATGTCCTCGTCCTTCACCCGCCTGATCACCTCGGCGCGCAGGTCGTCCGCCGCGGTTGGGATCGTTTCCATCTCGCTCCTTTCGCCGCTATCGGGCATGAAAAAAGCCCCTGGCCGGACCACACGGGTCCTTGCCAGAGGCTCCGTCGCCTCCCGCACACCGCCGCCGTCGGCGGGCGCGGTTTCACTTCGCCCGGGACTGTAGCCGATGGCCCGGCGGGCCCGTCAACCGGCCAGCGTGGCCTCGATCCCGCGCAGGTCGCCGTCCTCGTCGGCCAGCACGGAGACGTCGCCGAAGCCGAGCCGGGCGAGGTCGCCGGCCAGCAGATCGGCCTGGTCACCGCCCAGCTCGAGCAGGAGCGCGCCGCCCGGCCGCAGCACGGCGCGGCCGCCCTCGAGCGCGCGGCGCAGGATCGCCGTGCCGTCCGGCCCGCCGTCGTAGGCGAGCGCCGACTCGTGGGCGAAGGTGTCGCGCTGGAGCGACGCGAGCGCCGCGGTGGGGACGTAGGGGACGACGGCCGTCACGACGTCGACCCGGTCGCGCAGGGCAGCCGGCAGGGGGCCGAACAGGTCGCCCTGGCGCGCGTCGACGCCGTTCGACCGCGCGCAGGCGACGGCCCGCTCGTCCACGTCGGTCGCGATCACCATGGCGGCCGGCCGGCGGTCGATGAGCACGGCCGCGACCGCGCCGGACCCGGTACAGAGGTCGACGGCCGTCCCCCGCGCCGGCAGCCGCTCGGCCGCGCGCAGCGCGAGCGCCTCGGTGTGCGGCCGGGGCACGTAGACCCGCGGGTGGACCCGCACCCGCAGGCCGCAGAACGCGGCGCTGCCGACGAGCCAGGCCAGCGGCTCCCCGGAGAGCCGGCGCTCGACGAGCTCCTCCAGCAACCGGTCGTCCCCGCCGGCCCGGGCCCGCAGCTCCTCGGCCTCCTCGCGGGCGCTGAGGAAGCCGGCGGCGGCCAGCCGGTCGGCGAGCTGCGGCATGCCGCGATGCTACATCCACCTTCTGCAATAGGCTCTCCGCCGCCAGATGGCCGGCCTCTCGACCCCGCTCCTCGTCCTGGTGTTCCTCGGCGCCTCCCTCGCCACCTGGATCGCGGGCGTCGTCCTCTCGAGCACGACCGACGAGCTCGACAACCGGCTCGGCCTGGGCGCCGCGCTCGGCGGGATGATCCTGCTCGCGATCGCCGGCAGCCTGCCCGAGCTCGTCATCACGGTGACGGCGACGGCGCAGGGCAACCTCGGCCTCGCCGCCGGCAACCTGATCGGGGGTATCGCCATCCAGACGATGGTGCTCGTCGTATGCGACGCCGCGGCGTCGGGCGAGCGTCCGCTGACCTACCTGGTCGGCTCGCTCGTCCCCGTGGTCGAGGGCATGGCGGTCGTCTTCGTGGTGGGCGAGGTGCTGCTCGGCGCCCTGCTTCCGGCCCACGTCGCGATCGGGCCGGTCAGCCCGGCCTCGATCGCCATCGTGCTCACCTGGCTCGGCCTCCTGTGGGTGCTGAACCACGTCCAGCGCAACCCGCGCTGGGACGTCGTCATGCCCGGCTCCGAGCCCGGCCGGCCCGACCGCTCGGTGCGTGAGGACCAGCACCCCAAGCGGCACCAGGAGCGCTCGCTCGCGGCCGTTCTCGCCATCTTCACCGCCGGGGCCGTCGTGACGCTGGTCGGCGGCGTCGTGCTCGAGAGCGGCGGCAGCGAGCTGGCCGACCGGGCCGGGATCAACGGCGTCATCTTCGGCGCCACCGTGCTCGCGCTGGCGACGGCGCTGCCCGAGATCTCCTCGGGCGTCGCGGCCGTGCGGATCGGCGATCACCAGCTCGCGACCGGCGACATCTTCGGCGGCAACGCCTTCCAGGTGTGCCTGTTCCTGGTCGCCGACCTGGTCGCGGGCCGGCCGGTGCTACCCACCGCAGGCGCATTGAACAGCTGGCTCGGCGGCCTCGGGATCGTCCTCACGGTCATCTACGTGATCGGGGTCGTCGTGCGCCCGCGCCGCTGCCTGTTACGCCTCGGAATCGACTCGATCCTCGTTCTGATCGTGTTCGGGTTGGGGGTTCTCGGGCTCTCCGCGCTGCCCACATGAGCACGCCGGCATGCGGAATTTCCTGCGTGCCGTAAGCGGCTTGGAGTACGATGTGCACGGAAGGAGTTCCCCGTGGTGATCGTCACCATCTCGTGGCAGATCGGGATCGACGGCGAGCGAGTGGGCGCCCTGCTGGGCGAGCGGTTGGGGGTGCCCGTCGTCGACGGCGAGGTGGTCGACGCCGTGATGCACGCGCTCCGGACGGGCCGGGCCGACGCCGCCGACATGGAGCGGTTCGTCCCCACGTGGAGCGCCAATCTGGCCGTGTCGCTGCTCGCCACGGCCGGGATGCCCGCCGCCCGCGCCGACGTCATCCGGGCCGAGTGCGCCCACACCGCGGTCGAGGCGGTCATCCGCGAGGCGGCCAAGCGCTCGTGCGTGATCATGGGCCGGGGCGGGTTCGCGATCCTGGCCGACCACCCCGGCGCGTGCCACGTGCGCCTCACGGCGCCGGCCGCCTGGCGGGCCGCCCGGCTGGCGGCCTGCGAGTGCCTCCCGGCCGAGCAGGCCGAGCGCAGGATCGAGTCCGACGACCGCAACCGGGCCGCCTTTGTGCGCCACTACCACCATCGCCGCATCGACGACCCGGCCAACTTCCACCTCCTGCTCGCGGCCGAGCGGTTCCGGCCCGACGAGCTCGTCGAGGTGATCGCGACCGCCGCCGCCCGCGGCGTGGCCGCGCCGTCGCCGGCCGCCCTCTCCCAGCCCGTCTAGCCGTCCGCGCCGGGATGCCGCCAGGTGGTCGCATGCGGCAGCCACTCGCGCGTCATCCGCTCGGCGTCGGCGATCAGCTGCCGGGCGCTCGATGGCCGTGCCGAGCGGCGGGTCCTCCGCCAGGCGCCGTCGGCAGGGGGATCGCGGTGTCCTCGAGCCGGCGCACGGTCAGGTACCGCTCGGATCCGCCGGCGAAGACGAACGCGATCCGGCCGGGCCGGCGTGCCATCAGGCGCCCGCCGGCGCCTCGGCGGGGGTGCCGTCCTCCTCGCCGTAGCGCCAGAACGCGGGGAAGAGCGCCACGATCGGCACCAGCCCGAGGATGCAGAGGAGGCCGCCTGACACGACGGCCGCGCGGGTGCCCACTGCCGCCGCGATCGAGCCGGACTCGACGTCGCCGACGCGGGGGCCGCCCGCCACCACGAGCGTGAAGATCGACGACATCCGGCCGCGCATCGCGTCGGGCGTCGCGATCAGCATGATCGCGCTGCGGCAGACGGCGCTCACGCTGTCGGCGGCGCCGGCGCACGCGAGGCAGGCCATCGCAACCCAGAGGCTGTGTGTGAGCCCGGCCAGCGTCACCGCCACGCCCCAGGCCGCGATCGCGAAGACGACGATCCGGCCCAGCCGGCGCACGTGCGCGAGCCATCCGGTCGCGAACGCGGCCAGCGTGGCGCCGGCCGAGAGGGCCGCGTAGAGCAGGCCCACGCCCGTCGCGCCGGCGTGGTAGACCGTGAGCGCCAGGGCGGGGAAGAGCGCCCGCGGCATCCCGAAGGTCATCGCCAGCAGGTCGGCCGCGAAGCTGCCCATGAGCTCGCCGCGGCGCACGGCGAAGCGCAGGCCCGAGCGCACGGCCGCGAGCACCGACTCGCCCTCCGTCCGCGGCGGCGCCGGCAGGCGGGACATGAGCGCGACTGCGCCGACCATGGCCGCGAACGTGGCCACGTCGAGCGCGTAGGCCCAGCCGAGACCGGCGACTGCGATCACGATCCCGCCGAGCGCCGGCCCGATCACCATCGTCAGCTGCGCCAGGCCGTAGTTGAAGGCCACCGCGGGCTGGATCTCGTCCGGCCCGACGAGGCTTGGGATGATCGCCGTGCGCGTCGGCCGGTCGACGCCGGATGCGGCCGCCGCGATGCCGGCGAGGATGTAGAGGGACGCCACCGGTGGGCCGCCGGACGCCGCGCCGAGCGCGAGCAGCGACGACGTCGAGAGCTGGACGAGCTGGGAGATCTGGAGCAGGCGGCGGCGCTCGGTGCGGTCGGCGAGCGCGCCGCCGAGCAGCGACATCGCCGCCAGCGGCACCAGCTCCGCCAGGCCGATCATCCCGACGTCGAACGACGACCCCGTCAGCACGTACATCTGGAAGGGCAGCGCCACGAGGGTCACCTGGGTGCCCATGCCCGAAACGAAGCCTCCCAGCGCAAGCAGGCGGTAGTCCCGCGAGTGGCGCAGCGGCCCGGTGTCGACCGCGACCGCGCGCAGCCAGCGCAACCGCGGCCGGCGTGGGGGAACCTGCATCAGCCGCACGCTATCGTCGCACGCCGGCCCGGGCGCTCAGTCGCCGCGGGAGCGGCGCGTGAACGCGGGGACGCGCACGACGCAGGCGGCTGCACCGACGACCAGGATCAGCACGAGCCCGGCCACGCCGGTGTCGCCGGCGCTGTCCGCGGGCTGCACGCTCGCCAGCGGGACGAGCTGTGGCGTCGCCACGGGGGTCGTGGCGACCGGGGTGCGGGACAGGAAGAGCCGGCGGTCGAACGTCGCGCCGGCGCTCGCGACGGGGGTGTCGACGACCTGGGACACGTCGAGCCACATCGGGGTGGGGTGCGCGAACCGGCGCGCCGCCATCGCGACGCTGCGGGCGAGGCCGTCGCCGAGCCCCCCGCGCAGCAGGCGGCCGTAGCCGTCCCACGGCACCGCGGACAGCGGCTCGATCTGAACGTCGGCGCCCGTGTGCGGCGCCACGACCACGAGGCCGGCGCCGACGTAGAGGGCCACGTGGAACGGTGCCCGCGTGCGCGTGTACAGGAAGGCCAGATCGCCCGGCTTCAGGTGCTTGGGGCCGACGGCGGCGGACATCTGCCACAGCACGGCGGCGGTCGGCCGCCCGGGCAGGGCCATGCCGGCGTGGGCGTAGGCGTAGTCGACGAGGCCGGAGCAGTCGAAGCCGCCCTCGGAGGGGCTGTCGCCGCCCCACAGGTACGGCCACCCGACCTGCTCCAGGGCCGCCTTGATCACCCGCGCGCGCCCGCCCGCGGTGGCGTGGATGAGCGCGTGCGCCGCGTGGGGGAGGTGCACCGTCGGCTTCGGCTTCGGCTTCGGCGCGGCCGGGTGGTGGTGCGCCGGGTGCGGCTTCGGGGCCGGCTTGGGCTTCGGCTGCGGCTTGGGCTTCGGCTTGGGCTTGGGCGTGGGGCTCGGCTTCGGCGAGGGCGGCGCCGGGGGCGTGACGGCGGCGCTCGCCGCCGCGAGGGTGATCGTCGTCCCGGCGGGGAGGCCGTCGTGGGCGTGGAGCAGCGTCAGCCGCAGGCCGGCGATCGCCTCGGTGATGGTGCGGCCCTTCTTCGTCCGCCCGGAGGCGATGATGTCGAGCGTGCCCCAGCCGTGCAGGCGTACCTGCATCCCCGGGCGCACGTGGATGCGCCGACCGAGCACGAAGAGGCCCTGCACGCCGCCCGTGGTCTGGTCGGTCACCGCACCGTTCTCGACCGCGAGGGCGGTCTGCGTCCACACCTTGCGCGCCTTCACCGCGCCGTGGAGCAGGCGCACGTGGCGGTCGATCGAGTTCGCCGTCGCCGAGGGCGCCGTGCCGGTGCCGAGGGCTGCTTCCGCCCGGGCCCAGCTCGCGAGGACGGCCGCGCCGTCCTGGTAGGGGCCGCTCTTCACGGGCGCGCCGCCGGCGGTGACGAGGGCGGTGCCGGCCGCGTCGGCGCCCGGCGCGACCACGGAGATCGCGTCCGCCGAGGCCTGGGCGGGCGGCGAGCCGGCCGCGGCCGCCGCGCCGGCAGGCCCCGAGACCGCGACGGCCAACGCCGCGGCACACAGTCCAAGCCACCAGCGACCCCACAATCGCACCTTCGGACCTCCCATGCCGCCCTCAACCGGCATGATGCCACGTTTCCCCGGCAGGGCCGGGCGGTAACGTGTCACGCGTCACCGCGGGGGTGCCGGATCGTTGGCCCGTCTCGGTGTGGGCGAGCTCGTGACATTGTGGCTGCCGAGGGGGCCCCGTGGGGGAACCATGGGTGCCCCGCGCTAATGAAACCGGGAGGCCGCCGAGCGCGTGCGAGGCATCGGCAGCTGCTTGCGCTGCCACAGCCCGACCTCGAAGGCGATGATCCCGAGCAGTCCGGCGGTGGCCCACAGGAGCTCGGCGCGGAGCGGATGATGGTGGTGTGCGCGGGTGCCGCAGACGGCCGCAGTCCGCGTCGGGCACGACGGCCGCGGGGACGTGTCCTGCCACGTCACGATCCCGGCGACCACGAACCCCAGCGCGAGCACGGCGATGAAGAGCGGCGCGGCCCATCGACGAGAACGTGTCACGTCGAGCACGGTACCACCTTCGCCCCCGCGCGTGGAGGGTCGTGTGCGGATCGGTATCCCGGACTACGCCGCGCTGCGGCTCTGGGCGGCCAGATGGGCCGCGAAGTCGGCCGCTGGCATCGGCTTGCCGAAGAGGTACCCCTGGCCTAGCGGGCAGCCGCGGGCGAGCAGGAACGCCAGCTGCTCCTCCGTCTCGATGCCCTCGGCGAGGCACTGCAGGCCGAGGTTTCGGGCGAGCCCGATCATCGTCTCGATGAGGATCGCCGCGCCGCGGTCGCCGGGCACGTCGGCGGTGAAGCTGCGGTCGATCTTGAGCGTGCTCACGCGCAGCTGGTTGAGCCGCCCGAGCGACGAATGGCCGAGTCCGAAGTCGTCGATCGCGAGCCGCAGGCCGCGCGCATGGAGCTCCGCGAGCACGGGCTCGAGGTCCGCCGCCTGCGCCATCACGGCGTCCTCGGTGATCTCCATCATCATCCGGTCGGCGTTCAGGCCGAACGCCTCGATGGTCGACATGACCCGGCGGATCGCGGTCGGCAGCCAGAAGGCCGGCGGCAGGTTGACCGAGACGAACAGGTCGTGGCCGGCGTTGCGCCAGTCGCGGCTCTGGCGGCAGGCCTCGTCGACCACCCAGTCGGTGATCGGGCGGATCAGCCCCGTGCGCTCGGCGACGGGCAGGAAGGCCGCCGGCGGGAGCAGCCCGCGGTCGGGGTCGTTCCAGCGGATCAATGCCTCCGCCCCGATCGTGCGGCGGTCGGCCAGGCTCACGAGCGGCTGGTAGTGGAGCTCGAGCTCGTCGCGGCTGGCGGCGTGGCGCAGCCGGCCGGCCAGCGAGAGCTCGCGGCTGGGATCGCGGTCGCTGGGCCGGTACAGCTGGAAGCCGTCGCGGCCCGCGTCCTTGGCGGCGTAGAGGGCGATGTCGGCGTGCTTCATGAGCGCCTCGGCCGAGTCGGCGTCGTCGGGATAGACGCTCGCGCCGATGCTGGCCGTGACGACGAGCTCGACGTCGCCGAGCATGAACGGGTCGAGCAGCGCGTCGCGCATCTTGGACGCGATCCGCTCCGCCGCGGAGCGCATGTGGGCGTGCGCCTGGCTGCGCGGCGTGCGCGCGTCGCCGCGGCCCGCGACGAGGATGAGGAACTCGTCCCCGCCCTGGCGGGCGACCACGTCGCCGGCCCGGGTGACGCGGCGCAGGCGTCTGGCCACCTCCTGGAGCAGCTCGTCGCCGATCGTGTGGCCGAAGTTGTCGTTGATGAGCTTGAAGTCGTCGAGGTCGATGTAGAGCACCGCGGCCGCGCCGCCGTTGCGGTTGGCCGTCGCGATGGCCGTCGTCAGGTGCTCCTGGAACAGCGTGCGGTTCGGCAGGTCGGTGAGCGCGTCGTGGTACGCCAGGTAGGCCAGGCGGTCCTCCGCCTCCTTGCGGGCGGTGATGTCGAAGATCGCGCCGTCCAGGAACTCGACCTCCCCGGCCGCGGTGAAGATGCCGCGGCCGCGCTCGTACACCCACCGCACCGACCCGTCGGCGTGGAGAATCCGGTACTCGAGCACGAACGCGTCGCGCCGCTCGAGGGCCTCGCCGACGCCGTGCTCGACCAGGTCGCGGTCGTCGGGGTGGATCACGCTCGCGAACGTGCGCACGCTGCTCTCCACGAACTCGGCGGCCGGATAGCCTGTGATCGGCTCGATCTCGTCGCTCAGGAACTGCATCGCCCAGTCGCTCTCCGGCGAGCAGCGGTAGATGGCCCCGGGCACGTTGGAGATCAGTGCCTCGAGGCGGTGCGCGTCCCACATGGCGTCGCCGGTGAAGTCGGAGTGGTGCATCGTCCGGGTGTTCGACCGGGAATCAGGTATGGGCACCACCCGAAAGGGGGGTGCCAAAAGACGAGACTTCTCAGCGTTTTTTCAGATCCGTCTCCGAATCTGTTCAAAGTCGTCCGGCATCATGCCGGTGTCAAGACAGACATACGGGACCGGACGACCGGCCCGCCAGCTTCTCCCGAAAGGTACGAATCACATGAGAACCCCAATAGCCGTCGCCGCGTTGCTCGCCTCGGCCGGGCTCGGGGCCTCAGTGGCGGCCGTCGCCGTCCATGAGGCGGACGGCGGCGCCGGCACCACGATCATCCGTCGCCCGGCGGTCACCGTGAACGCGGCCCCCGCCGCGAGCACGTCGCCGTCCGGCGGGATGAGCGTCAGCGAGATCTACCGGAAGTCCGTCCCCGGCGTCGTCGAGGTGCTGGCCACCGGCCAGACGAGCGGCAGCGGCTTCTTCGGCGGCCAGACCGAGAGCGCCCAGGGCACCGGCTTCCAGGTCGACACCAAGGGCGACATCGTCACCAACTACCACGTCGTCGAGAACTCCGACTCCGTGCAGGTGCGCCTGAACAACGGCCACACCTTCCCCGGCCGTGTCATCGGCCGCGAGCCCAGCAAGGACCTCGCCGTGATCCGCATCAGCGCGCCGGCGAGCGAGCTCACCCCGCTGACCTTCGCCGACTCGTCGGCCGTGCAGGTGGGTGACTCCGTCGTCGCGATCGGCGACCCCTACGGCCTGCGCAACACCGCGACGGCCGGCATCGTGAGCGCGCTCCACCGCACGATCGTCTCGCCCAGCAACGACAAGATCACGGGCGTCATCCAGACCGACGCCGCGATCAACAGCGGCAACAGCGGCGGCCCGCTCCTGAACTCCCAGGGCCAGGTCATCGGCGTGAACAGCCAGATCGAGTCCGGCTCGCAGAACGGCGGTGGCGGCGGCAACATCGGCATCGGCTTCTCGATCCCGTCGAACACCGTCGCGAGCGTCGCCCACAGCCTGATCGAGACCGCGAAGTCGAAGCCCTACGTCGGCATCGTCCTCGTCACGGTCACCCCGTCGGTCGCGAACGCGACCGGGATGAGCCCGGGCGTCGAGATCGTCGCGGTCACGAAGGGCGCCCCCGGCGACATGGCGGGCCTGCAGGGCGCGACCGGCACCAAGACGATCGAGGGCACCCGCTTCCAGACGGGCGGCGACGTGATCACCAAGATCGACGGCACCGCGGTGCACACGTCCGAGGAGCTGATCGCCCAGATCGCGACGAAGAAGCCCGGACAGGACGTCCAGCTGCAGATCGTCCGCGGCGGCCACACGAGCACCGTCACGGTGACTCTGGGCAGCAACTAGCCCCCGGGACGGGGCCAACGGACGGCGGGTCGCCCTCGGGCCTGGGGGCGGCCCGCCGAGCGTTCTTGGGGCCGGGCCCGCGACTGCGGGGCCCGGCCCCGGTTCGTGGTGCCACGACCGTTCTATGCTGTCGAAATGATCTCCCGCGAGGCTCGCGAACGCCCACCGGCCTCTGCGGACGTCGCCGGCGGGGCGCTCCCGCCAGGGCCGGGCGGGCCGGCCTGGGGCAACTTCACCCGCTACCTGCGCGATCCGCTGCGGACGATGGACGGGTTCGCGGCCGATTACGACGGCGTCGTCTACGTGCGCTTCCCCGGTGGCCACAGCTTCTTCTTCGTCAGCGACGCCGACCTCATCCGGCGGGTGCTCGTCGACGACAACTCGGCCTTCGTCAAGGGGCGGGCGCTGCGGGCGGCCAAGCGCCTGCTCGGCGAGGGCCTGCTCACGAGCGAGGGCGCCGACCACCTGCGCCGCCGCCGCTCGATCCAGCCGGTGTTCGGGCACGAGCGCATCGCCCGCTACGGCGACGTCATGATCGACGCCGCCGAGCACGTCTCCGCCGGCTGGACGGACGGGGCCGAGGTGGACATCAACGGCGAGATGACCCGGGTCGCCCTGCGCGTCGTCGGCCGCACCATCTTCGATGCCGACGTCGAGTCCGAGGCGCCCGAGATCGGGGCCGTCCTCGACGCAGGCATGCGCGTGTTCCACCGCTTCCTGCTGCCCGGCGCCGAGCTGCTCTGGCGGGTGCCGCTGCCGGCCACGCGCCGCTTCAACACCGCCAAGCGCGACATCGACGCCTTCCTCGAGCGGCTCGTCGCCGAGCGCGCCGCCGGCGGTGGCGGCGACGACCTGGTGGCCGTGCTGCGCGGCCTGCGCGACGAGCGGGGGCGGCCGGCGCTCGACGACGCCGAGATCCGCGACGAGGCCATCACGCTCATGCTGGCCGGGCACGAGACGACCGCCCAGGCGCTCACGTGGGCGTGGTACCTCCTGCACCGGAACCCGGCCGCGTGGGAGGCGATGCGGGCCGAGCTCGCGGCCCAGCTGGGGTCGCGGCCGCCGGTGCCGGCCGACTTCGCCCGGCTCCCGTACACCCAGGCCGTGTTCCGCGAGGCGCTGCGCCTGTACCCGCCGGTGTGGGCGCTCGCCCGGATCGCCACCCGGCCGTATGCGCTCGGGCCATACGCCGTCCCCGAGGGCGGCACGATCGTCATGAGCCAGTGGGTCGTCCACCGCAGCGTGCGCTACCACCCCGACCCGCTGCGCTTTTCGCCCGAGCGCTGGCTGGACGGGCCCGCGCCGGCGCCCGGCGCGTACTTCCCGTTCGCCGCCGGCCCGCGCATGTGCATCGGCGAGCGCTTCGCGATGCTCGAGGGGACGCTCGTCCTGGCGGCGATCGGCCGCAGCTGGCGCGTCGTTCCCGGCGCCGAGGCGCCCCGGATCGACGCCCGTTTCACCCTCCGCCCGCGGTACGGGCTCCCGGCGACGGTGCGGGCCGCGTGACGGCCGCGGCAGGCGGGTTCGCCGCGCGCCTTGCGGCGGGCGACTTCGTCGTGACGTCCGAGCTCGTCCCGCCGCGGGAGGCCGACGCCGCCGCCGTGGCCCGGTCGGTCGAGCAGCTGGACTTCGCCGACGCGCTCAACATCACCGACCTGCCCCGCGCGCGCCCGCGCGTGTCGGCCCTGGCCGCCGCCGCGCTCGCGATCGCCGCCGGCGCGGAGCCGATCCTGCAGATGACGAGCCGCGACCGGAACCGGATCGCGCTCGCGTCAGACGCCCTGGGGGCGGCAGCGCTGGGCGTCGGCGCCGTGCTCCCGCTGGGCGGCGACCCGCTGCCCGAGGGCGTCCCCGGCAAGGCGGTCGGCGATCTCGACGCCGGCGGGCTCGTGCAGCTCCTCGTCGACCTGTCCAAGGGCCTGCTGCCGGACGGCTCGCAGCTCGACGGGCCGCCGCCGCAGCTGCTGGTCGGCGCGGCGGCGTCGCCGAAGTTCACGCCGGCCGCGTCGCTCGCGGCCAAGATCTCCGCGGGCGCGTCGTTCGTGCAGACGCAGGTCGTCCTCGACGCCGACGGCTTCGCCGCCTGGGTGGAGGGGCTGCGGGAGATCTCGGCGCTCGACGGCGCGCCGCTCCTGCCGAGTCTGGTCGTTCCGGCGTCGGCGCGGTCGGTCGAGCTCGTGGGCGGCTTTGGCGCGCAGGTCGCTCCCGGCGTCGCCGAGCGGGCCGAGGCGGGCGAGGGCGAGGCGGTCGCGCGCGAGATCGTGACCCGGCTCGTGGCCATGCCCGAGGTGCGTGGCGTGCACGTGCTCGCGATCGGGTCGGATCCGTCTGCCGCCGCCCGCCTGGCGACGTTCGCGCGGGAGGCCGCCGCCGGCTGACCGGTGGAAATTGGCCAGCAGAGTTAGACGCGTCTAAACTCAGAGTTGGCATGGTCAGCGAATCCGCGCAGGACTATCTAAAGGCGATCTGGAAGCTCGAGCGCACGGGCGACATGTCCACGAGCGCGCTGGCCGAGTCGCTCGGAGTCACGCCCGCCTCCGCGACCGCGATGCTGAAGAAGCTCGCGACGCTCGGATTGGTCGTGCACGAGCGCTACCACGGCGCCACCCTGACCCCGGCCGGAGAGCGGATGGCGCTCGAGGTCGTGCGCCACCACCGCCTGCTCGAGCTCTACCTGATGGAGGCGCTCGGGCTGACGTGGGATCAGGTGCACCAGGAGGCCGAGCGGCTCGAGCACCACCTGTCCGACGAGCTCGAGGCGGCCATCGACCAGGCGCTCGGCCACCCGACCCGCGACCCGCACGGCGACCCGATCCCCTCGCCCGAGCTGCTGCTCGTGCGCGACGAGCTCGTGTGCCTGAGCGACCTCGACGCCGGCAGCATGACGGTCGTCCGCCGCGTGCCCGACAGCGATCCGGAGCTCCTGCGCTACCTGGCCTCGCTCGGCCTGGTCCCGGCGGAGGAGGTGACCGTCGTCGAGCAGGCGCCGTTCGACGGCCCGGTCACGGTGGAGGTGCGCGGCAGCCGGCATGCGATCGGCCGCTCGCTGGCGGCCCAGATCGAGGTGGGAGCGGAGCATGCCGCCGCCGGCTGAGTCGGCAGCTCTTCCGCTCCCCTCGGCGCCCGTCGCGCTGCCGGGCGAGCAGCGCGTGCTCGAGGCGGCCGAGCGGTCGCTGAACGGCGAGCGCCGCGGCCTGCGCGCCGCCTGGCCGTTCCTCGGGCCGGCCTTCATCGCCGCCGTCGCCTACGTCGACCCGGGCAACTTCGCGACGAACATCGCCGGCGGGGCCAAGTTCGGCTACCTGCTCCTGTGGGTGATCCTGGCCTCGAACCTGATGGCGATGCTGATCCAGTCGATGAGCGCCAAGCTCGGCATCGCCACCGGGATGAACCTGCCCGAGGTGTGCCGGTCGCAGTTCCGGCGGCCGGTCACGTTCGGCCTCTGGGTGCAGGCCGAGCTGATCGCGATGGCGACCGACCTGGCCGAGTTCATCGGCGCCGCGCTCGGCCTGAACCTGCTCTTCGGCATCCCGCTGGTGTGGGCGGGCCTCCTGACCGGCGTCTTCGCGTTCGCGATCCTGGCCCTGCAGACGCGGGGCGGCTTCCGCCACCTCGAGGCCGTGATCGTCGGCCTGGTCGGCCTGATCGTGGCCGGGTTCGCCTTCGAGGTCTTCAACGCCGATCCCTCGCCGCACGGCATCGCCCACGGGCTGTTCGTGCCCGGTTTCGACGGCTCAGAGAGCGTGCTGCTCGCGGCCGGCATCCTGGGCGCGACGGTCATGCCGCACGTGATCTACCTGCACTCCGCCCTCACGCAGCGGCGCGTCGTCGGCGCCACGCCGGCCGCGCGCCGGCGCATCTTCCGCTTCGAGCTGATCGACGTCGTCATCGCGATGTCGATCGCCGGCGTCGTCAACATGTCGATGCTGATCACCGCGGCCGCGGTCTTCCACGCGAACGGCTTCACCGGAGTGGACGGCATCGAGCAGGCGTCGCACATGCTCGGGAAGGTCGTCGGCTCGCATGCCGACACGATGTTCGGCATCGCCCTGCTCGCGTCCGGGCTCTCGTCGTCGTCGGTCGGCACGCTGGCCGGCCAGGTCGTCATGCAGGGCTTCGTGCGCAGGTCGATCCCGCTCTTCCTGCGCCGGGCGGTGACCATGGCGCCGGCCATGATCGTGCTCGCGGTCGGGCTCGACCCGTCCAAGGCGCTCGTGCTCTCCCAGGTCGCGCTCTCGTTCGGCATCCCCTTCGCGCTGATCCCGCTCGTGATCTTCTGCCGCAACCGCGACCTGATGGGGACGCTGACGAACCGGCCGATCACGACCGTCGCAGCGGTCGCCGTCGCGGCCGTGATCGTCTGCCTGAACGTCTTCCTGCTCGTCCAGACGTTCGCCGGCCTGTTCTAGCGATCCATGCGAGCGACCGCGGCGTCGATCCAGATCGACAGCGCCCGTGAGGCGGCGACCGCGACGACGGCGCCGGCGGGAGCGAGCAGCGCGGCGGCAACCACCGTCGCCCGGGTCGAGAGCGCCGGGGCGGCGAGCACGGCCCCGAGGGCGAGCACGGTGGCGCCTGCGACGGCGGTTCGCACGGTGGTCATATCTCGTACTTCGGTGCCGCGGGGGAAGACTTGAGCCCCCGACCGGGCTATGCCGGGCGCGTGGTGAGCCGGATGGTCACAAGGCGTGGGCGGCGGTCAGGAGCTCGTCGACGTCCGGCACCTCGTCGTCGCCGTATCGCCACGTGCCCCGGATCACCCCGTCGCCGTCCACCAGGAAGCAGCTGCGCACCGGGGTGTCCTCCAGCCCGTCCAGGGTCTGGCTGACGCCGAACGCCCGCACCGCGGCCGCCGTCCAGTCGGAGAGCAGCGGATAGGTCAGCCATTGCTGCTCGGCGTAGCGCTTGTGCGAGTACGGGCTGTCGCGCGAGACCGCGAACAGGCGCACCCCGGCCTCCGTGAACTCGTCGCTCCTGTCACGCAGGAGCCGCAGCTGTGTCCGTCAGGTGCCGGTCCAGTCGTACAGGTAGAACGAGAGCAGGAACGGCCCCTCGGCGGCCAGGCCGGCCAGGTCGACCGGCTGCACGTCCTGGTCGAACACGATGACGCTGGGGACGGTGGCTCCGGGCTGCACGCGGGCAGGCTACCAACCTGCGCGGAGCGCCGGATCTACTCAAGAACGGGGAGGCTGGGCCGATCCACCGACGAAGGTGGTCACCGCTCTTCACCGGCCGGCTGCACTCCTCGCGGGCATGCTCGCGTGCGCAGGCCTGCTCGCGTTCGCCGAGTGGAGCGGAGCCGGCGGCAGCAGCAAGCCGTCCGTCCAGGTCGTCCGCATCACCGAGCGCGACTTCCACATCCGCGCGCCGCGGCGGCTCGCGCCGGGCCGCGTCCGGCTCGAGGTGAAGAACGACGGCCCCGACCTGCACGAGCTGATCGTGGTGCGCGATCCCGCGGGCACCAGGCTGCCGCTGCGCACCGACGGCCTCACGGTGAACGAGGACGCCCTCGCCCCCGAGGAGGTCGGCTCGCTCGAGCCCGGCGTGCCGGGCAGCGTACGCGGGCTGACGCTCCGGCTGCGCCCGGGTCGCTACGAGATCTTCTGCAACATGGCGGGCCACTACATGAGCGGGATGCACGCCGTCCTGCTGATCGGGAAGCCGTGATGCGCGCACCCGCATTCACCCCGTACGCCTCCCGTGGCCGCAAGCCGATCGTTGCCATCCTGGTCACCTTCGCGCTCTGCTCGACGGCGAGCGTCGGCCTCTCGATCTGGCAGACGGCCCGCACCCAGCACCGCGCCGAGGTCCTCCGCGTCGCCGAGCGCCAGCAGACGCTCGCCTCCGAGTACGTCCAGCAGGTGATGCTCGTCCGCGCCGGCCAGCAGTCGGATCCCGACGTGACCGCGACGATCATGCGCCTGAGCACGGACGCCCTGCTCGACGGCGGCGCCGTGCCCGCCGTCCCGGGCAACGACGATCAGGCCAAGCTGGGGCCGACCACCGCCCCGGTCGTACGCGCGCAGCTGATCCAGGAGCGGCGGCTCGTGGACGACATGACCGCCACCGGCGCCGCCTATCTCGCCGGCCGGCCGGCGTCGTCCGTGCCGCTGACCGCCGGCGAGCACCTGGCGGTGAGCGCACCCCTCGCGCGCCTGCGCGTGCTCTCCATGCTGACGGCGGACGCCGCCCTGAACACGGCGCGCACGATCGTCGCCCAGAGCGACTCGGACGTCACGAACCTGATCGCCATGCAGTCCGTCCTGGGCGCGGTCGGGCTGCTGGTCTCGCTCACCCTGGCCCTGGCTCTCGTCGCGGCCACCCGCCGCCAGACGGCCCACTTCCGCAGCATCGTCGACTCGTCGACCGACCTCGTGATCGTGCTCGGCGACGGCGGCTGCCGCCACGTCAGCCGCTCGGTCACCGCCATGCTCGGCGCGTCCGAGGACGCCGTCGTCGGCGACGGCATCCTCCGCTACCTGCACCCGGACGACCGCGCGCTCGTGCGCTCCGCCCAGACCAGCGGCCGGGCCGAGGAGATCGTGTTCCAGCTCCTGAACCAGCACGGCGAGTGGCGCACCCTGGAGGCGCACGTCACCGACCTGCGCAACGACCGCGCGATCCGCGGCGTCGTCCTGAACGCCCGCGACGTGACCGAGCGGGTGCGGCTGCAGGACGAGCTCGTGCGTCAGGCCTACCACGACGGCCTCACCGGCCTCGCCAACCGCAGCCTCTTCCGCGACCGGCTCGAGCAGGCGCTCGCGCGGTCGTCTCGCACCGGCGGTGAGGTCGCGGTGCTGGTCCTCGACCTGGACGGCTTCAAGCAGGTGAACGACAGCCTCGGCCACGACGCCGGCGACCAGCTCCTGCGCGTCGTCGCCGACCGGCTGACCGAGACCGTGCGCGCGACCGACACCGTCGCCCGCTTCGGCGGCGACGAGTTCGCGGTGCTGCTCGACCAGACCGACGAGGCGCTGGCCGTGAGCGTCGCCCGGCGGGCGCTGGCGCGGCTGGCCGAGCCGGCCGTCGTCGCCGGCCGCGAGCTCGAGGTGGCCGCCAGCATCGGGATCGCGCTGCACTCCGGCAAGGGCGCCGGCGACGAGCTCGTCCGCGACGCCGACGTCGCCATGTACGCCGCCAAGGACGCCGGCCGCGGCCGCCACGAGGTCTTCCGCAGCGAGATGGCCCGCGATCCCGACGAGCTGCTCGGGCTCGACAACGAGCTGCGCTACGCGCTTGCGCGGGACGAGCTCAGCGTCCACTACCAGCCCGAGATCTCGCTCTCAGGCGGCAGGATCGTGGGCGTCGAGGCGCTCGTGCGGTGGACGTCGCCGACCCGCGGCCCGGTCGGGCCGGACGTGTTCATCCCGGTCGCCGAGGCGTCGGGCCTGATCGCGGCGCTGGGAGAGCTCGTCCTGCGGGAGGCCTGCGGCGTCACCGCCGGCTGGCTGCGCGACGGCATCGTCGGCCGTGACTTCGTCACATGGGTCAACGTCTCCGGCAAGCAGCTCACGATGGGCGGGGTCCCGGCCGCCGTCGACCGGGCGCTGCGCGAGGCCGGCCTGCCGGCCCGGAACCTGGGGCTCGAGGTCACCGAGACGGCCATCGTGCCCGGCGGCGCCGCCGACCGCGCCCGCGTCGAGCTGCAGCAGCTCCGCGACGCCGGGGTCGGCATCGCCATCGACGACTTCGGCACCGGCTTCTCATCGCTGGCCCAGCTGCGCCACTTCCCGGTCGACATGATCAAGGTCGACCGCTCGTTCGTGCAGGGCGTCGAGCGCGACAGCAAGGACACGGCCATCACGACCAACGTCGTCGCCCTCGCCCATGCGCTCGGGCTGGTAGCCGTCGCCGAGGGCATCGAAACCGAGGGCCAGCTCGCCCACATGCGCACCGTCGGTTGTGACGTCGGCCAGGGCTACCTCTTCTCCCGGCCGGCGCCGGCCGAAGAGATCACCGCGTTCCTGGCCGCCGCGCGCGACGACGCGCAGGCCGCCTAAGCCGCCTCGCCCAGCTCCCCGACCGGCTCCTCGGCGGCTGTGGGCTCGGCGTCGGCCAGCTCGCGCATCGCCGAGACGAGCACGAGGGTGGCCACGGCGCAGCCGGCCGCCGCGAGCACGTAGACGCCACGCACGCCGATCAGGTGCAGCATGAAGCCGGCGGTCGGGAACGAGAGCGCGAACGCGCTCATCGCGGCCGCCTCGGTCGCCGCAGTCGCCCGCGAGCGGACGGCGTCGGGCGTGCGCCGCTGCAGGATGCCCTGCTCGGACACCATCACGGCGCCGTCGGCGAGGCCGGCGGTCGCCATGCCCATGAGCGCGAACGCGAACGCCGGCGCCGCGGCGACGGCCGCGAAGCCCGCGCCGATGAACGCGCAGCCGACGACCATGGTCGCCCGCTCATTCCGCTCGGCCAGGCGACGGCCGAGGAACGACCCGGCGATGGCGCCGCCGCCCCAGCAGGCGGCCAGGAAGCCGTAGCCGACCGAGCCGACGCCGAACGAGCGGGCCAGCGGTAGCTCGGCCACCAGGATCGGTCCGAGCAGGAAGAGCAGCACCACCCAGGCGAGCAGGATCAGGCGCAGCACCGGGTCGGCCATGACGAACCGAAAGCCGGCCCGGACGCCCGCATGCGCGTCGGCGTCAGCCCGGTTGGGATCGGCAAACGTGCCGCGCACCGACCAGATCAGGGCCGCCGACAGGGCGAAGCAGGCGGCGTTCCCGGCGAAGACGGCCGACGGCGAGACGAAGCCCGCGATCGCGCCGCCCAGCATGGGGCCGAGCAGGGCGCCCGCGTTGCGGCCGATCGAGATCGTGCTGTTGGCCCAGGCGACGTCGTGCGGCTCGACCAGGTTCGGCACGGCGGCCGTCGAGGCCGACATGTACGGCGACTGGGCGACGGCACTCATCAGCGCGAGCACGACCAGCCCGAGCGGGCTGCCGGTGATCGCCATCGCGACCGCGACGACCGCTGCGCAGAGCTCCGACGCGAGCATCACCCGGCGGCGGTCGAAGCGGTCGCCGAGCGTGCCCAGGAGCGACGTCGCCACGCCCTCGGCGCCGATCGCGGCGAACAGCGCGGCGGACATCCACGCGGTCGAGTGCGTCGACGCGTAGATCGCCACCATCAGCGCGATCCAGGCAGCCTCCGTGCCCGTCACCGAGATGACGCGGGCGGCGGCGAGGCGGCGGATTGCGATGCGAGGCTGGGTGGACACGGGTGACTCCTGAACGGTCGACGGCGGGGTTGCTGCGGCGCGCGGTGCGCCGCGCGCCGGTCAACTGTCGGAAGTCGGTGCCACGGGGATAATCTAGCCGTCGTCAGGCGTCCCCGCCAGAAGCCGGCGGCGGAGCGGGTCGTCGCGCAGGATGTCGGCCATCGCCGGGACGCACGCGGCGACGAGGGCAAGGCCGGCGGTGAACGAGACGATCGCGGCCGCCCGGGCGGCCGTGGCCGGCAGCGCGGAGAGGACGAACCCGCGCGTGAACGCCTCGATCTCGGGCAGCGTGAAGACGGCGGCCAGGGCCCCGACGGTGCCGGCGACCGCCATCCGCGCGTTCCCGGACGCCGCGGCCAGGGCGGCGGCGACGAGCAGGATCGTGACGGCCGCGTACGCCGCGGCCAGGGCGAGCACGAGCGCCGAGGCTCCCCCGTCGAGCAGGATCCCGATCCAGCCGGCCAGCCAGGCGCCGACGGCGACGGGGACGAGCACGGCGGCGAGCTGTCGATGGAGCCGGCGGCGGCCGTACCGCACCGCGACGATCGTCGCGGCGAGCGGCACGAGCCACGCCGCCAGCCACGGCCACGGGGGTGGGCCGCTCGCGTACCACTCCCACCCGGCCAGGCGCGTCCGCCGGCCGTCGACGACGAGCGGGATCGACCACTGCGCCACGCGCCGCGGCGTCGCCCCTCCGCCCGGTACGGACGGGCGCGGGCGCAGGCGGTTCTCGTGCCAGGCGTAGGTGTGCCCCGACGACACCCGGCGCCAGGCCGGGCCGGACGCCGACTTCACGGCGTCCGAGCTCCCGACGACTCCGGTCGACCAGGCGGTCGGCGACGCGGCGTTGGCGGCGACCCCGGCCGGCGAGAAGCGCAGGAACGGCTCGCCGAGCAGTCCGAGGACGACGACGTCCTGGCCGCCGGACACGGTCAGCTCGAGCTTCACGTCGCCGCCGAGCACCCGGGCGCGGACGCCGGGCGCGCGCGGCGCGAGGCCGATGACGCGGGCCTCGAAGTCGGTGGCGATGCGCCCGCCCGTGTGCGCGTACGCGGTCGCCGGCGCCACGAGGGCGAGGGCGACGGCGAGGAGCGCCGACCGGCGTGCGATCGACGCCGTCCGGGACGGGCTGCGGTCCCCCACGATGCTCGTCACTTCTACCACGGCCCGCTATCTTGGGGGTGTGGCCGGCGCGTCCCCGCAGTCCGTTGGCGGCCCGCCGAGGAGGCGGGCGGCGATCGAGGCGGCCGTGCTCGCGCTCGTCGTCGCCGGCATCGCGCTCGGGGTGCTCCTGGCGATCTCGCCGGACTCGAACGGCGCCGCGGCGTCTGGGTCGAACGGGTCGGGCCCCTCGGGCCTGCGCTGGACGCTCCCGAACACCCCCGCGCCGGCCGTGCGCCTGCCCGACCAGGACGGTCGGATGACCAGCCTCGCGTCGCTGCACGGGCACACCGTGCTGCTCACGTTCCTCGACTCGCGCTGCACCAACCTGTGCCCGATCGAGGGCGCCCAGCTGGCCGCGGTACAGAAGCGCCTGCCGGCGGGCAGGCGCCCGGAGCTCGTCGTGATCAGCGTGAACCCGGCCGACACCCGCGCCTCGGTGGCGAAGTTCGTCCGCCAGGCGGGCTGGACGCAGCCGTGGCGCTGGCTGCTGGGGACGCGGGCGACGCTCGCGCCGGTGTGGAAGGCGTACCACATCGGCGTGCGCCTGAGTCACGGTCAGGCCGTCCAGACCGGGAAGACGACCATCCGCGTCGCGGGCAGCGTCGTCCACACGATCGCGCTCTACGTGATCGACCGAGACGGGCGGGAGCGGTACGGATACCTGCCGCCGTTCCGGCCGGCGGCCGTGGCGTCGGCCATCTCCTCGATCGGCTAAGCGACGTCCGCGGGGCCGTCCGGCGTGGGCGCGTCGGAGAGCAGCCGCATCAGGGCGAACGCGATCACGGTCAGGAGCACGACGTTCGACTCGATCGCCATCGCGACGCCCGCGATCTGCTGGTCGGCCAGGGCGCTGATGTTGCCCAGCTTCGGGGTGTGCTCGTAGAAGCTGTAGAGCGGCGAGTTGGCCAGGTAGATGAAGAGGCTGAGCGGGCTGATGGCCAGGAACGCGATCGCCAGGTACGACACCTTGCCCACCGGGGACAGGTAGCCGGAAACGATTTCAGGCCACCAGAAGATGAGGCCGGAGATCAGGAACGCGAGGTGCTCGAACCCGAGCGCCCACTCGTGCCGCAGGGCGTAGTCGTAGAAGGCCGGGATGTGGGTCGCGTACCAGACGACGAGCCAGATCGCGAGCGCGACCGGCGGGTTCGCGAGCATCCCCACCCAGCGCCGCCGGGCCAGGTCGCGCGCCATCGCGGCGCTCAGGCCGAGCAGGAAGAGCGGTGGCGCCCAGTCGCCCAGCATGACGTTCTGGAGCAGATGGAAGCTCAGCATCGAGTGCAGCGCCAGGTGCTCGATCGGCGAGAACAGCGCCAGCGCCGTCACCGTGATCGCGGCGGCGAACGCCCACCGCCGCCACGTGGGCACCGGCCGGCCCCGCCGCTCGTACGCCCGCACCACGACGACGTAGTCGGCGGCGATCACGACGAGCCCCACGATCCACGCCGGGTCGAATACGAACTGCCAGGGGTGCACCACGGATGGACACTACTCTCCGAGCCAATGGCCCGAAGGCTGCTCGCGTGCGTGGTGCTCGCGGTCTCGCTGGCTCTTGCGGCCCGTGCGGCGACGGCCACCCCGGCCATGGCGGACGGCGATCCGGCCAGCGACGTGCTCCTGTTCCAGCCGGCGTTCTTCCCCTACGCGCCGCCGTCGAACGACGCGAAGGCGGAGCTGCTCGGCGCCGTGGCTGCTGCCAGGAAGGCGGGCTACACGATCCGGGTGGCGGTGATCCAGTCGCGCCGCGACCTCGGCGCCGACCCGGAGCTGTACGCGAAGCCGCAGCTCTACGCCAAGTTCCTCGACGCCGAGCTGCGCTCGGCCGGGTACCTCGGCGCGCTCGTCGTCGTGATGCCGCAGGGCTTCGGGGTCGCCCCGGGCGGGCGGCTGTCGCGCGACAAGAAGCGCTTCATCCCCCGTCCGATCGGGCCGCTCGAGCGGGCGGTGAAGCCGCTCCAGCCGCCCGGCACGAACGATCCGGACACCCTGACGGCAGCCGGCGTGACGGCCGTCAAGGCGATCTCGGCCGCGGCCGGCCACCCGATCAAGGGGCCGATCGCGAAGGTGGAGCCGTCCGGGTCGGGGTCGTCCGGGTCGGGCACGTCGTTCACATCGATCGGGTTGGCCGGAGGCCTGGTCGTGGCGGCACTCGCGGCGATCGCGCTCATCGGCGTCGGCGTCCGCCGGAACCGGCCAACGGAAGCGGACGAGTAGGTTTGGCATACTCCTTCGGATGCGCGTGAACTGGCTCGCACGGGCGCTGGCGGTCACCGGTCTCTCCGGAGTTTCCGCCGTCGCGGCCCATGAGGGCCCGGCCGCGCTCGGCGCCGGCCGCCCGCTCCTCTTCGCGCTCGCCGGCGCTGCCCTCGCCGCGCTCGGCGTCGCCGCGCTGCTGGCCTCGGCCGTCTCGCGCGCCGCCCGCGCCGCCCGTGTCCGCCGCGGCGACCTGCTCGCCGCCCGGCTCGATCCCGAGACGGCGCCCGGCGCGTCGGCGCTCGTCGCGGTCCTGCTCGTCTGCCAGGCCGGCGCACACGTCGGCCTGATCCTCGCCGGGCTCGCCGCGCACGGCGGGGCGCCCGCGCCCGTCGCGCTCCACGTGCTCTTCGCGCTCGCTGCGGCCGCCCTCGTCGTCGGCGTCGAGCGGCTGCTGGGCTCGGCCGGCGCCTCGCTGGCGGAGGCGATCGCCACGGCCGTCGCGCGGCTTGCCCGCACGGCGCCCGCCGTGGCCGCGCGCCCGGCCTCGTCGCCGCTCCGCACGCCCCGCGGGCGTGCGCATCCGGGCCGTGCTCCGCCGCTCGCCGTCGTGTCCTAGAGGAGTCGGCGCGGCCATGAGACTCTGGCCGCAGGTGGGAGACAGTTCGATGCGACCCGTGCCGGCATCGGCACAGATTCCAGGATGACCGCGATCGCCGCGCTGCTGCGGCTGGTCGCCGCTGCGCTCCTCGGCGGCGCCGTGCCGGCGCACCAGACCGCGCCGGTGGCCACGCCGATCGGGCGCGGACCCGCGTTCGAGCTCTCCACGGGCGCCCGCGCCGACCGGGGCGCGCCCATCGCCGGGCTGCGCTGCACGGCCGCCGCCGGACGGTGGCAGGACGCGCACGTCGAGGTGTTCGCGCGCGGCCGCGTCCTGATCCTGCCGCCGGGGATCGGCGTCGCCCGGCCCCGCCACGCCGTCGGCGCCGCCGTGCGCGGGGGCCGCTGCTCCTATCCCGTGCGCACGACGGACCCCACGGGCGTCGTCCGCTACCGCCCCGGCCGCGGCCTGCGGCTGGGCGACCTCTTCGCCGTGTGGGGGCAGCCGCTCGGGCGGCACCGCGTGTGCGGGTTCCGCTCCAGGGGCGCCGTCCGCGTCTACGTCGGCGGCCGCCGGGTCGCCGGCCGGCCGGGGGCGGTACCGCTTCGCCGCCACGCCGAGATCGTGGTGGAGATCGGCCGCCACGTGCCGCCGCACCACCTCTACGTGTTCGCCGGCGGAAAGGCGGCGACGGCATGAGGCGGGCGCTCGGGCTGGTGGCGCCGGCGCTCCTGGTCGCGGGCTGTGGCGGGGGCGGCGGCTCGCCCAGCGCGCCCCTGATCCCGGCGGCGAAGGTCTACCACCTGCAGGGGTTCCAGCCCGCGGGCAGCGTCGAGGCGGGGCAGCCCGTGACGGTCTCGTTCACCGTCACGCAGCCCTCCGGGGCGCCGCTCGTCCACTACCGCACCGGCCCTGGCCCGCACACCGGCGTCCACGTCATCATCGTCCGGGACGACCTCTCGTCGATCATCCACCGCCACCCGCCGATCGGCCCCGACGGCAAGATCAGCGAGCACGTGGTCTTGCCCCACCCGGGGCCGTACCGGGTGCTGGTCGACGTGTACCCGCAGACGAAGGGGCCGGGCTACACGAACTTCCAGCTCTTCCAGACGATCCACGTCGCCGGCGCCTATCACCCGATCCCCCTCCCGCCGTACAAGCCGGTCGTCACCACCCGCGGCTGGACGTTCACGATCGAGCGCCTGCCGAAGCTGCATCTGGCCCAGGCCGCCCTGATCGACGTCAGCGTCCGCGACGCCGCCGGACATCCCGCCGACTTCACGCCCTGGTTCGGGGCGATGGGCCACGCGATCTTCTTCCACGAGGGCGATCTGGCCTACTTCCACACTCACATCTGCGCGCCGAACCAGGCCGGCTGCGCCAGCATCGGCGGCCCGACGTCGATCACCGGGAGCTCGACGCAGCCGGGGGTGATGCACGTCGGCGTGCTCCTGCCGGAGACGGGCACCTGGCGCCTCTTCCTGCAGTGCAAGGTGAACGGCCAGATCCTGACCGCGCCGTTCACGCTCAAGGTGGCCGGATGAGCCGGGCCCGGATCGCCGTCTGGACGCTCGCCGCGATCCTCGTGATCGCGATCGCGCGCCAGATCGCGTACGCCCTTGCCGGCGACGCGGTCGCACGGCAGCTGGCAGGCAGCGGCGGAGGCACAGATCCCATCTGGATCGCCGCGGTCGCGCTGTCGGCGTCCGCGGCGGTCGCCGTGGTCGGCGCCTGGCTGGTGGCGATCGGCGTGCGCGAGCGGTGCGCGCTCGACCTGGCCCGCTGGGCCGCCCCCGCGCCGCTTCGGCCCGCGCGGATCGCCGCCCGCGCAGTCGCCCTCGGCCTCGCCACCAACCTCGGCTTCGCGCTGGTCGAGTCGTGCATCCACTACCACGAGGGGCTCGGCTGGATGGGCCTGCGCTGCATCCGCGGCCCGGTGCACGCCGACGCTGCCCCCATCCTCGTCGGGCTCTCCCTGGTCGTCGCCGCGCTGGTCGCCGC
>DASUHM010000025.1 GCA_036273515.1 Gaiellales bacterium | reverse complement strand
GAGCCGGGCGACTGACGCCGCTCAGGCGGCCATGCGCTCGATGGCGCTCAGGCGGTTCGCGGCGTCCAGGGCCGCGACCTTGTACGACTCGGCCAGCGTCGGGTAGTTGAACACCGTGTCGATGAGCACGTCGATAGTCCCGCCCATGGCCATGACGAGCTGGCCGATGTGGACGAGCTCGGTCGCGCCGGTGCCGAAGGCGTGCACGCCGAGCAGCGTGCGGTCGACCGGCGAGACGAGCAGCTTGAGGATGCCCGAGGTGTCGCCCAGGATCTGGCCGCGGGCCAGCTCGCGGTAGCGGGAGACGCCGATCTCGTATGGCACCGCAGCCTCGGTCAGCTGCTCCTCGGTGCGGCCGACGAAGCTGATCTCGGGGATCGTGTAGATGCCGATCGGGAGCTTCTGGTCCATGGCGTGGGCGGCCACGCCGAACGCGTCGCAGGCGGCCAGGCGGCCCTGCTCCATCGAGGTCGCGGCGAGGCTGGGGAAGCCGATCACGTCGCCGACCGCGTAGATGTGGCGGACGGAGGTGCGGAAGCGGTCGTTCACGGCGATGCGGCCGCGCTTGTCGGCCTCGAGCCCGGCCCTGGCCAGGTCGAGCGTGTCCGTGGCGCCCTGGCGGCCGGCCGAGTAGAGCACGGCGTCGGCGGGGATCAGCTTGCCGCTGGCCAGGCGCGTGACCGCCCCGTCCCGGTGCTTGTCGACGCCGGTGACGGTCTCGTCGAAGCGGAAGATCACGCCCAGGTCGCGCAGGTGGTATTGGAGCGCCTCGGTGATCTGGTAGTCGCAGAACTCGAGCAGGCGCTGGCGCTGCTCGACGACGGTCACCCGGGTGCCGAGGGCGGCGAACATCGAGGCGTACTCGATGCCGATCACCCCGGCCCCGACGACCACGAGCGAGTTCGGGAGCCAGTCGAGCGAGACGATGTCGTCCGAGTCGAGCACCGTGCGGCCGTCGAAGGCGACGCTGGCTGGGCGGGCCGGGCGGGTGCCGGTCGCGATCACGAGCTTGGCGGCCGTGACGCGGCGCTCCTCGCCGGAGGCGCTCTCGACGCACACCGCGTGCGGGTCGACGAAGCGGCCGTGCCCGGAGAGCACCTGCACCTTGTTGCGGCCGAGCTGGCTGCGGACGACGTCGATCTCGCGCTGGACGACGTGCTGGATGCGCGCGAACACGTCCTCGCTCGTGATGTCGTCCTTCACCCGGTAGCTTTGGCCGTAGATGCCGCGCTGGCTCATGCCGGTCAGGAAGACCACGGCCTCGCGCAGCGTCTTGGACGGGATCGTGCCCGTGTTCGTGCAGACGCCGCCGAGCGTCTCGCGGCGGTCGATCACGGCCACGCGGCGGCCGAGCTTGGCGGCCTGGATCGCGGCGCGCTGTCCGCCGGGGCCGGAGCCGATGACGAGGAGGTCGTAGTCGAACTTCACCCGGTGGTTATCGGCGGCGGACGGCGCGGATTGACGTGGCCGCGGCACCCGGTCGCTCTATCATCCGGGCGTCGTGGCCGAGTACCGCATCACGAGCTGGCAGGAGATCCCGACGATGGTGACCGCCCGCGATGCCGCCGGCGCGAGCGCCAAGGTGGCGCTGCCCGACCGGTTCCAGGAGGCGGTCGACGAGGCGGCGATGCGCCAGGGCCTGGCCGGCTCCGACGCGTACCTGGAGGCGTGGGTGCAGGGCGAGTGGCAGGAGGCCGACGGGGCGCCCGACGAGGTCGCCGCCCGGGTCGCCGCCGAGCTCGACGAGGCGCATCCGCCCGCGCGGCTCGAGTCGATGCTCGGCTAGCGCCAAGGGCGTAGAATCGCGCAGGCTCCACGTCCAGCGACCCCGGGGAGGGGACATGGCGCGAACGCCCTACGACTACATCATCATCGGCGGAGGCAGCGCGGGCTGCGCGCTCGCGAACCGCCTCTCGGCCGACCCGTCGGCCAAGGTGCTGGTGCTCGAGGCCGGCCGGCCGGACTGGAAGGCCGACGTCTTCATCCACATGCCGGCCGCCCTGACCTACCCGATCGGCAGCCGGTTCTACGACTGGAAGTACGAGTCGGAGCCCGAGCCGCACATGAACGGCCGGCGCATCTATCACGCCCGCGGCAAGGTGCTGGGCGGCTCGAGCAGCATCAACGGGATGATCTTCCAGCGCGGCAACCAGCTCGACTACGAGCGCTGGGCGGCCGACCCCGGCATGGAGAGCTGGGACTACGCCCACTGCCTGCCGTACTTCAAGAAGATGGAGACGTGCCTCGCCGGCGCCGACGAATACCGGGGCGGCGACGGCCCGCTGGTGATGGAGCGCGGCCCGGCCACGAGCCCGCTCTTCCTGTCCTTCTTCGAGGCCGTCCAACAGGCCGGCTACCACCTGACGAGCGACGTGAACGGCTACCGCCAGGAGGGCTTCGCCCCGTTCGACCGCAACATCCACCGCGGCCGCCGCCTGAGCGCCGCCCGGGCCTACCTGCACCCTGTGATGGACCGGCCGAACCTGACGGTGAAGACGAACGCGTTCGTGCGCCGCATCGTGTTCGAGGGCAACCGCGCGACCGGCGTCTCGTTCGACCTCCTGCGCGGCCCCACCCGGCGCGCGCACGCGAAGGAGATCATCCTCTGCGGCGGCGCGATCAACAGCCCGCAGGTGCTGCAGCTCTCCGGCGTCGGCAACGCGGCGGAGCTCGAGAAGGTCGGCGTCAAGGTCGTGCATGACCTGCCAGGCGTCGGCGAGAACCTGCAGGACCACCTCGAGGTCTACGTCCAGTACGGCAGCAAGCTGCCCGTCTCGGTCGCCCCGTCGATGCTCTACCGCAACCGGCCGAAGGTCTACCTGCAGTGGCTGGCCCGCCGCGGTGACGGCGCGACCAACCATTTCGAGGGCGGCGGGTTCGCCCGCTCGAACGACGACGTCGCCTACCCGAACCTGATGTTCCACTTCCTGCCGATCGCGATCCGCTATGACGGGTCGCAGCCGGCGGGCGGCCACGGCTACCAGGTGCACATCGGGCCGATGTACTCGAACTCGCGCGGGTGGGTGAGGGTCACCTCGACCGACCCGAAGGTGAAGCCGGCGATCCAGTTCAACTACCTCTCGACGCCCGAGGACCGGCGCGAGTGGAAAGAGGCGGTCGAGATCGCCCGCAAGATCCTGAACCAGCCGGCGTTCGACCTCTACAACGCGGGCGAGCTGTCGCCGGGGCCGGGGGTGGCCACCGAGGAGGAGGTGCTGGACTGGGTGCGGCGCGACGCCGAGACGGCCCTGCATCCCTCCTGCACGTGCGCGATGGGCACCGGCCCGCAGTCGGTGGTCGACCCGGAGACCATGCGCGTGCACGGCATCGAGGGGCTGCGCGTCGTCGACGCGTCCGTCTTCCCGTACGTCACGAACGGCAACATCTACGCGCCGGTGATGATGACGGCGGAGAAGTCGGCCGACCTGATCCTCGGAAACACGCCGCTCGAGCCGCAGCACGTCGACTTCTACCGTCACGAGCCGAAGACGGCCGCGGCGGGCGAATGACGCATGTGGGGGACGGTCTCCGGGAACCGGGGACCGTCCCCGATTTACGGCCCAGCTAGGCCCGCTGCGGCCGCAGCGCGTGGGCGACCCGCACGAGCCCCGCGAAGGCGAGCAGCGCGATCGACGAGACGACGGTGAGCGCCTGCGCCGCGACGGCGAACGCGATCGCCTCGCGCGTGCCCACGCCGGCGCTCGCGAGCATCGCGGCGCCGACGCCGGCCTGGGTGGCGGCGCCTGCGGGCCCGATCGGGAGCGCCCCGACGGCCGCGCACGCGGTCACATAGGCCAGGGCGAGCGAGAGCGGCGCCGGGATTCCGACCGCCTGCATGAGCAGCATCACGGCCACCGCCCGGAGCGCCCACGCGGCCGTGATCAGCCACCAGGCCACGGCGGCGTCGGACGGGGAGTCGAGCGCGTGGCGGTCGAGCCAACGGGTGAGGGCGTAGCGGCCGATGCGCGCATGGCCGCGGAGACGCGGCAGCGCGGCGACGACGATCACCGAGCCGATCCCGGCCGCCGCCACGATGCCGAACCCGGCCCGCGACGCCGTGCCGACGGGGGCGATGAACGCGGCGGCGGCCGCGAACGGCGCGAGCGCCCCGGCGTCGATCATCCCGAGCAGGAACAGGGAGAGCACGAGCGCGCCCACGGGTAGCCGGCGGCCGGAGAGGCGGTGGGCGATGCCGACGCGCACGGCGTCGTCCAACCGGCTCGGGAGCGCAAGTCCCGCCACCGACGCGGCAGCCGTGGCCGACGCGAGCGCGAGCGACCGGGGGCGGTCGGCGCCGCGGAACAGGCGCTGCCAGCCGAGCGCCTTGGGTGCGGCCGACGTCAGGGCGAAGGCGCCGGCGGCCGCGGCGAGGTCGATGCGCGTCCGAGGGAAGGGCCAGTCGGAGGTCAGGAGGTCGTGCGCCACGAGGACGAGGATCGCGAGTCCGCCGATCCCGAGCCCGGCGTTCACGCAGCGGCGGGCGCGCGGCGCCCTCCAGGCGCCGACGACGGGACGCAAGCAGACGAGCCACATCCGCATCAGCCGTGCCATGAGCGGCGAGGGCCGCTGGGGCGTGGCCGCCGCGGCGCGGTGCGCCTGCCGCTCGGCCCGCGGCCGTGACGCGCGGCGGCGAAGCGGCGACGTACAGCGATTCGCGAGGGCCGGCGCGAGCTCGGCCACCGTCCAGCTGAAGAAGACGATCGCGGGCAGGGCGTAGAAGAAGAAGACGCCCCAGGGAGCGACCACGTGCGCGAGGGCAAGCGCGGCGACGGCCAGGCTACCCAGCCCGACCGCCACGAGCGCGCCCAGCGCCGCGATGGGGAACGCGAGCCCCATCAGGCCTCGGTCTGACGGCGTGCGGACCTCACCGTCGGGGTATAGCGGCTCCATGAGCACCGTGGTGCGGACCCGCCCGGAACCTGTCGTCCGCGACGCGTCACGGGTGCTGTTCGGAAACTGGTGCACGGGCAGGACATCGGCCGGAAGGCCCTTCGCCTTCACCGCCCCCGACATCCGCAAGTTCCCGGCCCAGTTCTACTGGGACTCCTGCTTCCACGCGATCGCCTGGGCCGCCATCGATCCCCGCCGGGCCCGGGCCGAGCTGCGCACGCTGCTGGCGGCGGCCGAGCCGGACGGCTTCATCGGCCACACGGTCTTCTGGGACGCGCCCGTGCGCCTGTCGCGGAGGGCGTTCTACAACCTGGTTTCGGGCCGCGACCGGATGACGCGCACGATCCACCCGCCCTTGCTCGCGTTCGCCTGGGAGATCGTCGCCGATGCGTCCGCCGACGACCCGGGATTCCGCACGGAAGGCCTGGAACGGCTGGCGGTGCACTACGACTGGCTGCAGGCCCATCGCGATCCGGACGAGACCGGGCTCCTGGCGCTGATCCAGCCGGACGAATCGGGCCTCGACGCCTCGCCCAAGTTCGACGCCCGCCTGCGCTGGCAGGCGCACGGCCTGCCCGGGTTCGTCGCGCTCGTGCGCCGAAACCGGCGCGACCGCTTCCGGCTGGAGCAGATCCGGGCCCGCGGCGGGTTCGTCGTGCACGAGGTGCTCACGAACGTCGCCTACGCCCTCTCGACGGCCGCGCTCGCCCGCATGGGCGGCGGCGCCCGATTCGCCGGCCGGGCGGCGCAGACGGAACGGGCGCTCCTCGAGCGCTGCTGGGACGAGCGGGCGGGCCTCTTCGCCGACCGGCCCCGCAGCGGCCGGCGCGAGGTCTCGACGTGGGCCGCGCTCGCGCCGCTCGCGCTCCCGGGTCTGCCCGCCCCGATCGCCGCCCGCGTCGCCGACGAGCACCTGCTCGACCGGCGCCGGTACTGGCGCCGCTTCCCGGTGCCGTCGACGTCCGTCGAGGAGCCGTCCTACCGGGCCCGGACCGGGTTTCCCTACCGGTACTGGCGCGGCCCGACCTGGATCGCGTCGTCCTGGCTCCTGCATCGCGGCCTGCGCCTGCACGGCCGCGCCGAGGCGGCCGAGGAGCTCGCCGCCCGCGTGCGCGGCCTGGTCGGGCAGTCCGGCTTCCGCGAGTACTACGGTCCCGACTCGGGCATCGGCCAGGGGGCGCGCGCGTTCGGGATGTCGACGCTCGCGGCCGCGCTGCTCTAGAGCTCGAGGATCACGCGGGTGGCGTCGCCGGAACGCACCAGGTCCATGGCCGCGTCGGCCTGGTCGAGCCGCAGCCGGTGCGAGATCAGCCGGTCGAGCGGCAGGTGGCCGCGCCGGTGCAGGTCGAGGATGAGCGGGAAGTCGCGGTCCGGCCGGGCTGAGCCGTAGATCGATCCCAGCACCCGCCGCTCCATCCGCGGGATCGAGAGCGCCGGCAGGGTGATGGTGGCGTCGGCGCGGGGGATGCCGCAGAGCACCGCGGCGCCGCGCACGCGCGTCGACATGAACGCCGCCTCGGCCGCCGCCGGCCGGCCGCGGGCCTCGAAGGCGTAGTCGACGCCGCCGCCGCTGGCGTCCCGGACGGCCGCGGCCACGTCGGCCGGCGAGCCCTCCCAGCGCACCGTCGCGGTCGCGCCCAGCTCGCGGGCCCGCTCGAGCCGCGCCTCCTGCGAGTCGACGGCGACGATGTCTGCCGCCCCCGCCGCCACCGAACCGACGACCGCGGCGAGCCCGGTGCCGCCGAGGCCGAACACGGCGACGCGCTCGCCGGGCCGCACTCCGGCCGTCCGCCAGACGGCGCACACGCCGCTCGCGACCGCGCAGCCCACCAGCGCCGCCACGTCGAACGGGACGTCCGCCGGGATGCGGACGCACGAGCGCTCCGGGACGACCGCCCGCTCGGCGAACGACGAGAGGAAGCAGTAGTGGTGGACGATCGCGCCGCCGAACCGCAGCCGCGTCGTGCCGTCGAGCAGGCCGCCGGTCAGCATCTTCGGCCAGGCCGTGCCGCACAGGTGGGGCAGGTCGCGCAGGCACTCGTCGCAGTGGCCGCAGTACGGCGCCCACGAGAGCGCGACGTGGTCGCCGACGCGCAGCGAGTCGACGCCCTCGCCGATCTCCTCGACGACGCCCGCGCCCTCGTGGCCGAGCACGGCCGGGCACGGCACCTCGACGGAGCCGTCGAACGCGTTCAGGTCGTCGCTGCAGACGCCGCTCGCGTGCAGGCGCACGCGCACCTCGCCCGGGCCGGGCGGGTCGAGCTCGAGGTCGACCACCCGCAGGCGCGTCCCGACGGCGGGCAGCAGGGCCGCCCGGATGGTGACGGCGCTAGCCACGCTCACCCACCCCGAACAGCCGCTCCAAGTCGCGCTCGAGGCCGCCCTCGCCCACCTCGACGACCTCCAGCGGGAGCCCGATGCGGTCGGCTGCCGCCTGCGCCTTCTCGCGCAGATCGGGCGTCGGCCGCTGGGCCAGCCAGACGACCCGCCGGTAGTGGCGGAAGTAGTCGTCGCGCAGCTCCGGGTGGCGGTCGAGGCCGAGCGAGCGCACCACCGTGCGGTCGAACGTCCGCGCCAGGAAGTCGGTCAGGAAGTACGTGCCCGGCTCCTCGGCGAGCGCCGCGCGCACGTCCGCGCGGGCGAAGACGTCGTAGCAGTGGTCGCCCTCCAGGCGCTCGAGCCCGAGGTCGTCGACGGCGCCCTGGCTGCCGCAATCGGCGTAGGCGAGCACGATCCGGTCGTAGTCGCCGCGCAGGCCGGCGACCAGCTCCCGCGCCGCCGGCGCGATCCGCTCCGGCCGGTTGTGCAGCTCCGGCGGCAGCGGGTGGACGTCGACGTGCCAGCCGCGGCGCCGGGCGATGCCCTGCACGTGCAGGGCGAGCGCGCCGCACGCGACGACCGCCACCCGCGCGGGCGCCGGCGCGCTCATCCCGGGAAGGCCAGCTGGTCGATGAACATGTCGTTGAAGTCTGCCCGCCCGGACAGCTCGACGTACTCGACCTCGTCCAGGATCGCGTCGGCGGCCGAGCGCTCGCGCAGCGAGAGGGCGGCCATCTTGGCGCCCTCGCCGGCGACATTCCCGGCCGAGACGATCCGCGGCAGCGGCAGCCGCGGCACGAGGCCGATGCGGACGGCGCTCGCGGGCGAGAGGTACGAGCCGAAGCTGCCGGCGAGCAGCACCTGAGAGACGTCCTCGGGCGCGATGCCGAGCTCGCCCATCAGGATGCGCCAGCCGGTGGCGATCGACGCCTTGGCGAACTGCAGCTCGCGCACGTCGCGCTGCGACAGGTAGACGGCGTTCTCGGGCTCCCCGCCGCGCCAGGCGAGCACGAACACGCGCTCCTCGCCGACCTTGACGAGCCGCTTCGCCAGCGCGGGATGCGCCTCGGCGGCCGCCTCGTCGGGGACGAACCGGCCGGAGTGGTCGAGCAGGCCCGCCGCCACGAGCTGGGCGACGGCGTCGACGAGCCCCGAGCCGCACATGCCGACGGGATCGGCGTCGCCGATCACCTCGAGGGCGAGCTCGTCGCCGTCGATGCGCACTCCCTCGATTGCGCCCTCGGCGGCGCGCATGCCGCACTTGATCTGGGCGGCCTCGAACGCCGGGCCGGCGGGCGCGGCCGTGCTGACGACACGGTCCTGCGAGCCGAGCGCGATCTCGGAGTTCGTGCCGACGTCGATGAAGAGGCGCACCCGGCGGTCGCGGGTGAGGCCGGTGGCGAGCATCCCGGCGACGATGTCGCCGCCCACATAGGCGCCGAGGGCCGGGAAGGTGAAGGCGGGCGCGCGCGGGTGCAGGTGCACGCCGAAGTCGGCCGCGGTCACGGGCGGGAGCCGGCGGGCGGCGATGATGAAGGGCGCCATCGCCAGCGGCTCGGGATCGATGCCGAGCGCGATCTGGGTCATCGTCACGTTGCCGCAGAGCACCATCTCGTAGACGCGCTCGCGGTCGATCCCCGCCTCCTCGCACACCTCGGTCGCGAGCAGGTTGAGCGTCTCGGCCGCGCGGGCCTGGAGCGCCTCGAGGGCGTCTGGATCCATCATCGTCGCCGACACGCGCGAGATCACATCGGCACCGTAGGGCTGCTGGCGGTTGAGGACGGACCGCACGGCCAGCGGCTGCCCGGTGGCGAGGTCGAGCAGGGTCGCGACGACCGTGGTCGTGCCGAGGTCGAAGGCGATCGCGTGCCGCTCGGCCGTCGTGTCGCCCGGCTCGACGTCGACCAGGAGGTCGTCGCAGATCACGGCCGTTACCCGGTAGTCCGCCGCCCGCAGCGTCCGCCCGAGCGTGCGCACCGCGCCCGGGTGCACCCGCAGCTCGAAGTCGTCGACGGCGGCGACCACCCGCTCGACGTCGGAGACCTGATCCTCGAGCGACGGCTCGGCGAGCTCCAGGTAGCGCTTCTGCACCGAGGGGCGCAGGATGACGTGGCGGCCGACGCCGACGAGCGCCGCCTTGGGCCGCGTCTGCAGCGGCGGGACGTCGATCTCGAGGTCCTCGGTGGCCGCCGCGCGGCAGGCCAGGCGCCACCCGACCTTCAGCTCGTCGATCGTGAATGCGCGCGGGTCGACGCTGTCGATCGGCACCGAGCCGTTGAGGACGCGCACCTTGCACTTCTTGCAGGTGCCGTGCCCGCCGCACGTGGAATCGATCGCGATCCCGTTCCACGACGCGGCGTCGAACACCGTGGTCCCGGCGGGGACGCGGACGTCGCCGCCGTCGGGGCGGAACTGCAGCCGCACCCTCCCGGTGCCCGCGGCGGCGGCGGCTTCGGTCATGCCGCCCCGGCTGCCTGGGCGGCGGCCAGCTTGGCTCGGTGGGCCGCGATCCAGCGCGCGCCCCACTCGTCGTGGCCGAGCAGGAAGTCGGCGGCGCGCACCGCCTCGACGCACACCGGCGCGCGGGCGTCCATGATCGCGCTCGTGAGGCCATGGCTGGCCGCGATGCCCAGGAACCCGGCGCCGAGCACGTGCCGGCCGGGCAGGCCGAACGACGTGTTCGAGGCGCCGCAGGTCATGTTCACGCCCAGGTCGTCGCGGATCAGCCGCACGGTCTCGATGAAGAGCGTGACGGCGCGGGGCTCGGCGCCCACCGGCATGGCCAGCGGGTCGATGACGATGTCCTCGGGCGGGATGCCGTGGTCGCCGGCGACCGAGACGATCTTGCGAGCGAGCTCGAGCCGCCGCTCGGGATCCATCGGGATCTCGTCGTCGTTGGGCAGCGCGATGACCGCCGCGCCGTGTTTGGCGACGAGCGGCAGGATGGCCTCGAGCCGGTCGTTTTCGGCTGTGACCGAGTTCACGAGCGCCTTGCCCTCGTAGGCGCCGAGACCGGCCTCGAGCGCCTCGATCACCGACGAGTCGATCACGAGCGGCAGGTCGGTCAGGCTCTGAACGAGCGGGATGGCGCTTCGCATCAGCTCGACCTCGTCGGCCAGCGGGTCGCCCACGTTCACGTCGAGCATGTCCGCGCCGCCGGCCACCTGCTCGGCGACGTCGGGCTCGATCTGGGACAGGTCGCCGGCCTGCAGCTGGGCCTGGAAGGCCTTGCGCCCGGTGGGGTTGATCCGTTCTCCGATGACGCAGAACGGCTTGTCGGAGCCGATGACGACCGTCTTAGACCGCGACTGGAGAACCGTATCCATGTTCAACCCTTTCGGCGTGCGTGGGGATCCCGAGCCGCCGGCAGAGGGCGGCGATGCCCGCGTCCTTGCGGAAGCTGATGAAGTGGAGGCCGCGCACGCCGGGCTGCGCCATGGCGTGCGCGGCCAGCTCGTAGGCGACGTCGAAGCATGCCTCCTGCTGGTCGTCGGCGGCCTCGACCCGGGCGATGATCTCGGCGGGCACGGAGATGCCGGGCACCTTCTCGTCGATGAAGCGCAGCGCCCTGGCCGAGCGCAGGATCGTGATCGACGGCAGGATCGCGGCCTGCTCGGTGACGCCGAGCCGGACGGCGGCGGCCATGAACTCCTCAAGCAGGTGCGGCTCGAAGCAGATCTGGAGCTGGAGGAAGCGCGCGCCCGCCCGCACCTTCTTGAGCGCCCGCTCGGCGCGGTAGGAGAACGGCGGCGCGCCCGGGTTCTCGACGGCGCCGATGAAGAGGTGGGGCGGCGGCTCGATCGTCCGCCCGCCCAGGTAGCGGCCGGAGGCGATCGACCGTGCGGTGGCAAGTAGCTGCGGGCTGTCGAGGTCGAAGACCCGCCGGGCCTCGGGCTCGTCGCCGGCGCTGACGTCGTCGCCCGTCAGGCAGCACACGTTCTCGATGCCGTGCAGCGACGCCCCCACCAGCTCGGCCTGGAGCGCGAGCCGGTTGCGGTCGCGGCAGACGAGCTGCATGATCGGCTCCATCCCGCACTGCCGCAGGGCGATCGCGATCGAGAGCGGCGAGGCGTGGGCGTGCGCGGCCGTGTTGTCGGTCGCGTTGCAGGCGTCCAGGTAGGGCGCCATCGGGTCGAGCTGGAAGCGCACATCGTCCATGCCGCCGCCGTCGATCGTCGGCATCTCGGCGGTGACGACGAACCGCCCCTGCTCGAGGGCCTGCTCCAGCCGGCTCAATGCTCGCCGGCCTCCCAGCCCGCCGGGGTGCGCCGGTCGCGACCGTTCGCGAAGTTGCGCCATGAGGAGGTGCCGCGCAGGGTGTTGTCCACGGGCGGGCGCAGGTGGTTGAACTCGTCCCGCCACGCCGCGGGGAGCAGCGGCAACCGCCGGGAGCGCTCGTAACCGCGCAGCCACACGCACCGCATCTCGGGCTTGACCTCGCAGCCGCCGTCGGCGCGGACGCCGCCGCACGGCCCGTTGCGCAGGGTCTTGGGGCAGTTCATCGGGCAGGTCATGCCGGTCGAGTGCAGCACGCACTGCCCGCACATCCGGCACCCCCAGATGGGCTTCTTGACGGCCGCTTCGACGAGGGCGAGCGGGCCCATCACGCGGGAACGGCGCTGCGCTTCTTCTCGATCAGGTCCTTGGCGAGGCGAACGGCCGTCGAGGCATCGGCCGCGTAGCCGTCGGCACCGACCATGTCGGCGTACTCCTGCGTCACCGGCGCACCGCCGACCATCACGATCACGTCGTCGCGGATGCCGGCCTTCTCGAGCGCGTTGATGTTCGCCTTGAACATCGGCATGGTCGTCGTCAGGAATGCCGAGAAGCCGACGATGTCGGGCTGGTGCTCGTTGATCTTCTCGACGAACACCTCCGGTGCAACGTTGACGCCGAGATCGTGAACGGTGAAGCCGGCACCCTCGAGCATGATGTTCACGAGGTTCTTGCCGATGTCGTGCACGTCGCCCTTGACCGTGCCCATGACGTACGTGCCGACCTGCCTCGCGCCGGTCTCCGCGAGCAGCGGACGGAGGATGTCAAGCGCACCCTGCATCGCGCGCGCCGCGATCAGCATCTCCGGCACGAAGAAGTCGCCGCGCTC
>DASUHM010000024.1 GCA_036273515.1 Gaiellales bacterium | reverse complement strand
GCGACGGCCGCCGTCACGGGCGTGGCCGCCGCCAGGATCACGAGCGCGTCGCGGGCCTCGCGCACCGCGTCGTGCTCGCGCCGCCCGCCCATCTAGAGCGCGGCCTCGATCTCGGCCGCCACGGCCGCGGCTTCGCGATCGGCGTTCACCAACCGCAGGCCCGGCGACCGCCGCATCCAGGTGCGCTGGCGCTTGGCGTAGCGGCGTGTACGCACGACCAGGCGCCGCTCGGCCTCGGCCCGGTCGATCCGGCCCTCCAGGAGGTCGGTCACGTCCTGCAGGCCGTGGATCCGCTCGGCGGTGAGCGAGAAGGGGCCGGCCGCGCGGGCGGCGCGCACCTCCTCCACGATGCCGCCGGCGAACATCGCGCGGGTGCGGCGCTCGATCCGCTCCGAGACGGCCGTCGCCGGCAGGTCGAGCCCGATCACCGTCGTCGGGTGACGGACGTCGTCGCTCCACAGGCTGTTGCGTGCGGGGGCGAGGCTCGATCCGGCCGCGTGCAGCTCGAGCGCGCGCACCACCCGGCGGCGGTCGTTCGGGTGCACGGCGACGGCCGCGGCCGGGTCGGCGGCGACCAGGCGGGCGTGGGCCGCCGCGGCGCCCTCGCCGTCGTAGAGCGCCTCGAAGCGGGATCGCTCCGCCTCGGGCACCTGCGGCGGCAGCGGCATCTCGGCCAGCGCGGCGCGCAGGTAGAGCCCGCTCCCGCCGCAGACGACCGGCGTGCCGCCGCGGGCGAGGACGGCGTCGATGGCCGTGTGCGCAAGCCCGGCGTACTCCGCCACCGATCCCGAGTGGTCGGTCCCCCACACCGCCACCAGGTGATGCGGCGCGCGGGCGAGGTCGGAGGCAGCCGGCTGGTTCGTCAGGATCGGCAGGCCGCGGTAGAGCTGCATCGCGTCGCAGGAGACGATCTCGCCGCCGATGCGCTCGGCCAGCTCGACGGCGACCGCGCTCTTGCCCGACGCCGTCGGCCCGAAGATGGCCACGACCCCCACGGGCGCTCTAGGCGGTGACCGGGGCGGCCAGCCGCCCCGCGAGCGTCTGCGAGGTGGACGCCGTGATGCGCACGTCCACCAGGTCGCCCGCCGCGGCCTCGCCGCCGAAGTTGACCGCCTTGTTGGTACGCGTCCGGCCGCGCAGGACGGACGGGTCGGTGCGGCTCGGCCCCTCGACGAGCACCTGCTGCACGGTGCCGACCAGGGCGGCGTTGCGGCGGGCGGCGTGCTCCTGGACGAGGTCGACCAGGCGCTGGATGCGCTCCTTCTTCACCTCGTCGGGCACCTGGTCGTCCATCCGGGCGGCGTCGGTGCCGCGCCGGGGGGAGTAGACGAAGGTGAAGGCGTGGTCGTAGCCGACCTCGTCGACCAGGGTGAGCGTCTCCCCGAACTCCGCGTCGGTCTCGCCGGGGTAGCCGACGATGATGTCGGTCGTCAGGGCGATGTCCGGGATGCGCTCGCGGATCCGCTCGACGAGGGCCAGATAGCGCTCGCGTGAGTACGTGCGCCGCATCGCCTTCAGCACCCGTGTGGAGCCCGACTGCACGGGCAGGTGCAGGTGCTCGCAGACCGCCGGCGACTCGGCCATCGCCGCGATGACGTCGTCGCGCATGTCCTTGGGGTGCGGGCTCGTGAAGCGGATCCGCTCGATGCCGGGAACGGCGTCGAGGGCGCGCAGGAGCGCCGCGAAGCTGGTCGTCACGCCCGGCCGCAGGTCGCGGCCGTACGAGTTCACGTTCTGGCCGAGCAGGGTCAGCTCGCAGACGCCGTCGGCGGCCAGGATCGACGCCTCGCGCACCAGGTCGTCGGGGTGGCGGCTGTGCTCGCGCCCGCGGACGCTCGGCACGATGCAGTAGGCGCAGTTGCAGTTGCAACCGGTCGAGATCTGGAGCCAGGCCTGGTGCTCGCGGTCGCGCTTGAGCGGCAGGTCGCCGGCGAAGCTGTCGAAGGTCGAGAAGTGCCCGCGCGGAATCTCGCCGCCGGCCTGGATGAAGTCGCCCAGGCGGTGGATGTTGCCGGGGCCGAAGGCCAGGTCGACGAACGGGAACCGGTCGAAGAGCTCGTCCTTCATCGACTCCGACCAGCAGCCGCCGACGACGACCACCTTGCCCGGGTCGCGCTGCTTGGCCGCGCGCGCGTCCATCAGGTGCGCGACGAGCCGCTCGTCGGCCTTCTCGCGGATCGTGCAGGTGTTGAAGACGAGGAAGTCGGCGTCGTCCGGCGAGGCCGCCTCGCCCAGCCCGACCGACTCGAGCAGGCCCTTGATCCGCTCGGAGTCGTGCACGTTCATCTGACACCCGAAGGTCGTGACGTGATAGCGGCGCATCCCGCCGAACTGTACCGGTGGTCTCCTTTAGAGTGGCGGCATGAGCCAACCGGACACCCGCGCCGTCATCCTCGAGCCGGGCGGCGGCGAGCGCATCACCATCGGGGCGTCGACCCTCTCGATCAAGGCCGAGACGGCCACCACGGGCGGCACCGTCTTCATGAGCGAGACCGAGCTCGAGGCCGGCTTCCCCGGCCCGCCGGCGCACGTCCACGACCGCCTGCACGACATGTTCTACGTCCTCGAGGGCGTGCTCACGTTCCTCGTCGACGGCGAGACGATCGACGCGCAGCCGGGCACGTTCGTGTGCGTGCCGCCCGGCACCGTGCACACGTTCGCGAACCGCAGCGACGGGCCCGTGCGCTTCCTCAACCTGAACACGCCGGCCGGGTTCGAGGGCTACATGCGCGAGCTGGGCGAGGCGTTCTCGGGCCGCGGTGCGCCGCCGACGCCGGCGGAGATGGGCGCGATCGCATCGCGCTATGACTTCCGCCCCGCGCCGGCGAGCTAGCTGTCCCAGGTGGCGGTGACCGGCGGCGGATCGGTCAGGGTCTGCATGACGACGCAGTAGCGCTCGGTGCGCCGGCGCAGGCCGTCGAGCTGCTCCTCGGTCGCCCCCGGCGCATCGATGTCGAAGGCGAGGCGGATGTCGGTGAACCCGACCGGCGCCTCCCGGTCGACGCCGAGCGTGCCCCGCAGGTCGAGGTCGCCCTCGACGGTGACGCCGATGCTGCGCACCTCGAGGCCCATCGCCGTCGCCACCATCTGGCACGTGATCTGGGCGCATGCGGCCAGCGCCCCGAGCAGCATGTCGCCCGAACAGGCGCCGGTGCCTGCGCCGCCGACGCCGGCGTGCGCCTGCGCCTCGTGGAGTGCGCGGCCGAGGTCGACCGAGCAGGCGATCGGCTCCTCGCCCTGCCCGCCCCGCGCGACCAGCGTGATCTTGCCGCTGTCCGGGTCGGCCCTGTACCCGGCCTTCAGCGGCTCCTGCATGGCTCGTAGATCCATCCCCGCTCCTTTCCGGCTCGAGGCTATCGTGAACGCGATGGATGTGCGCCTCGAGCTCGTGCAGGGGGACATCACCAGGGTCGCCGTCGATGCGATCGTGAATGCCGCGAACAGCGGCCTGCGCGGAGGCGGCGGGGTCGACGGGGCCATCCACCGCGCAGGCGGGCCGTCGATCATGGAGGAGTGCCGCCGCCTGGGCGGCTGCCCGACCGGCGATGCGAAGGCCACCGGTGCCGGGAACCTCCCGGCCCGGTATGTGGTCCACGCCGTCGGCCCCGTCTGGGAGGGCGGAGGCGCCGGCGAGGCCGAGCTGCTCGCGTCGGCCCACCGCCGCGGCCTCGAGGTGGCCGACGGCCTCGGGTGCGAGTCGGTCGCGTTCCCGGCCATCTCGACGGGCGTCTACGGCTACCCGGTCGAGCGCGCCGCCAGGGTCGCCCTGCCGGCCGCGGCCGCCGCCGCCGAGGCGGCCGAGCACGTGAGCCGGGTCGTCTTCGTACTCTTCTCGGACTCCGACCTGGCGGCCTTCCGGGCCGCCGCCTCAGAGCTGGAGCTCGAGCACGGCGACTGAGCGGTCGCCGGCCGCGAACGCGTGGCTGCGGCGGTCGATCTCGCGCATCCCGATCGCCTCGTACAGCCCGCGGGTGGCCGCGTCGTCTGCGATCGCGGCCGCCCGCACCCGCGTCCAGCCCTGGGCGCGGCCCTGGTCGAGCAGGCCGAGCACCGCCTCGCGGCCGTAGCCGCGGCGCTGATGGTCGCCGTGCACCATCACGAGCCCGATCCAGGGGCTGTCGTCCTCGGGATTGCGGTCGAGCCAGTCGATCACGCCGACGCACGTGCCGCCGTCGCGCACGAAGAGCCCGGCGGTGTGCCGGGCCTCGTCGAGCTCCGACATCCAGAGGTCGCGCTCGAGCATTCCGCGGTCGTAGTGGCCGGGCTCGCCCGCGGAGCCCTCGGTCACGGCGGTGACCTGCGGGTTCGAGAGGTAGACGGCCAGCAGGCCCTCCAGGTCGGCCTCCTCCACGCCGCGCACGTCCAGCCGCTCCGTCGCGTACATCGCCGGCCTAGCGGCTGAGCACCCGGGCGGCCTGGTCGCAGACCGCCTCCGCGACGGCCGCCAGCGCCTGCGCGTCCACGATCAGCTGCACGGCGACGCCGCTTCGGGTCGGCTCGCGCGTCTGGGCGCGGCCGGCGTCGACCCAGATGCCGATGCCCACCTCGTCGATCGCGCGGGGGACGCTCGGCGGCGCGAGATCGAGCCCGAACACCTCGTCGGCGGGGACGAAGTGGCCGAACCCGTCGGCGGCGGCGTCGAGCAGGGCGTGGCCGAGGGCGAAGAGCTCGGCCGGCGTGAGCTCCGCGGCGGCCACGTGGGCGACGGCGGCGCCGCCCGCATGGAGCGTGAGCGAGTACGGGACGGAGTCTGCGAACGGCTCGGCGGTGATCACGAGCTCGACGCTGATGCCCGAGACGTCCTGCTCGGTGTCGCAGAGGCGAATTCTCATTTCACGCGACGGCGTCGTTTGCGGGGCAGCGAGAGGGTGAACGTCGAGCCCTGGCCCGGCTCGCTCTCGACCGAGAGCCGCCCGCCGAGGGCGGTCGCGAGCTCCCTGGCGATGGACAGGCCGAGGCCGGTGCCGCCCTCGCCGCGGCGGCTGTAGAACGGGTGGAAGACCGCCTCGCGCTCGGCCGGCGAGATGCCCCGGCCCGTGTCGGAGACGCTGATCGCTGCGAGGCCGTTCGAGGTCGAGCAGCCGAGCTGCACCGTGCCGCCGCGCGGCGTCCACCGGAACGCGTTGTCGAGCAGGTTGTTCACGATCTGGAGCACCCGGTCGCCGTCGGTGATGATCGTCGGCGCCTGGTCAATTGGCGTGTGGAAGATGACGTCGTTCGTGCGCGCCTTCTCCCGGAACGAGGCCGCGGCCCGCTCGAGCAGCGCTGCCAGGCCGACCTCCTCGCTCACGACCCGGAACTGGTGTGCCTCGAGGCGGGTGAGGTCGAGCAGGTCGCCGACCAGCCGGTCGAGCCGGCGCACCTCCTCGTTCACGGCGGTCAGGGACTCGTCGAGGTCGTCCGGCCCCACCACGCCCTCGGCCAGCGCCTGGACGTGGCCGGAGATGGCGGTGAGCGGCGTGCGCAGCTCGTGCGTCACGCGCATCAGGAAGTTGCGCTCGAGCTCGTCCACCTCGCGCAGGCGGTCGACCATGCCCTGGAACCGCGTGGCCAGCTGGCCGAGCTCGTCGTCCGACGTGCGCTTCCCGATCACGTTCACGTCGAGGTCGCCGCGGGCGACCTTGTCGGCGGCGCTCCCGAGCACGCGCAGCGGCTGGGTGATGCGGCGGGCGACGTAGGTGGCCAGGATGATCGCGACGATCAGCCCGACCGCGACGCCGGCCGCGACCAGGCCGATCACGTTCTTCCAGGCGTTGTTCACGTCGGCGAGCGGCTTTGCCAGCACGACCGCGCCGATCGGCTGCGGCCCGCTGAAGATGGGTGCGCCGACGCCGATGTAGGTCGCGCCGCCCGACGAGAACTCGTAAACGGGGCGCGCCTGCCGGCTCAGCGTCGAGTAGTCCAGATGGATCTTTGAGTTCGGGAGGGCGTTCGGCGCGTTCGGAAACAGGACGGCACCGAACTGGTACAGCTTCGCGTCGCTGACGCCCTCGAACTCGTTCTTCGTGATCTTCGGAGGCGGCGTCTTGCCCTTGTTGTAGGTGCTCTGGAAGGCCCGCTCGTAGTAGCTCGCCACCCCCGAGACCTGCTTGCGCAGCTCCGCCTCGGTCTGGTCGCGGTTGTACGACTGGTACAGGCTGACCACGACGACCGCCGCCGTGACGGTTGCCAGGACGAGCGTGCCCGCGAAGAGGAAGGCGAGTCGTGCCCTAAGTGACTGCAGCATCGTCAGCGACCTTGTACCCCACGCCCCACACGGTAGCGACCGGGCAGTCATCGCCGAGCTTGCGCCGTAGCTGGCGCACGTGCACGTCAACGGTACGGGTGTCCCCCGCGAAGGTGTATCCCCACACGCGCTCGAGCAGCTGGTCTCGCGTCAGCACCAGCCCGCGGTGGTCGAGCAGCTCCCACAGGAGGTCGAACTCCTTCGGTGCGAGCTGGACCTGCCGGCCCGACACCGTCACCTCGCGGCGGCCCGCGTCGATGCGCAGGTTGCCGTGCTCCATCGCCGCCTCCTGCGGCCGCGAGGAGCGCGCGGTCTGGCTCGACCGGCGCAGGATGGATTTGATTCGCGCAACCAGCTCGCGCGGATTGAACGGCTTGGTCAGGTAGTCGTCCGCGCCCACCTCCAGGCCGACGATCTTGTCGACGTCGTCGTCGCGCGCCGTCAGCATCAGGATGGGCACGTCGGAGGTCGAGCGGATCTGGCGGCAGACCTCCAGGCCGTCGATGTCCGGCAGCATCAGATCCAGCACGACGAGGTCGGGCTTCGTGCTGTCGGCCTTCTGCAACGCCTCGGTACCGTCGCGGGCGATGTCCACCTGGTAACGCGCGTTCTTCAGGTACATCGCGACGAATGAGGCAATGTTGCGCTCATCCTCGACGACGAGGATCTTCTCGGCCATTGTCGTAGCCTACAGTGTGCCCAGGCCGGAGCCTAGAACTGCAGTCGCGTGTTGACCCCGGGCCAGCTGTGCTTGTGGCCGTTGATGGTGTAGGTGCCGGAGCCGCCGATCGTGCCGCTTCCGTCGAACACGCCGGACACGCAGATGCCCGAGCCCTGGACCTTGATCCAGAACTTCGTGCTCGCCGAGACGGTCATCGTCTTCGTCGACCAGACTTTCCAGCCGTCCCGTCCCAGGTACTTCCAGTGCAGGCCGGAGCCGTGCACCCAGTTCTTGGGGCTCGAGCGGCCGGTGCGGTCGCGCATCCAGATGGTGCCGCTGGAGATCGTTCCCCACTCGGCTCCATTGGCGACGATGCTGACCCAGCCTTTGCCGTTGGCGCTGAAGCTCGAGCAGCTGCTGCTGCAGGACTTGGCGAGCATGGTGGCGCCCGACGCGGGCGCGGCGGCCGCGAGCGCGGCGATGAGGGCGGTGATGAAGGCGATCTTTCGCATGCGACCTGTATCGGCGCCCGCCGGGCCGAGTCCAGTAAGCCTTCTGTAAACCCGAAGAAGCGCAACCCCTACTTGGCGATCTCGGTTGACCTCGACTCGCGGATGACGGTCACCTTGATCTGGCCGGGATACTCGAGCTGGTCCTCGATCTCGCGGGCGATCTGGTGGCTGAGGAGCGCGGCGGTGTCGTCGTCGACCTCCTCCGGCTTCACCATCACCCTGATCTCGCGGCCCGCCTGCATCGCGTAGCAGCGCTCGACTCCGTCCTTGGCGGTCGCGATCTTCTCGAGCGCCTCGAGCCGCTTGATGTAGTGCTCGAGGCTCTCGCCGCGTCCGCCCGGGCGGGACGCCGAGACGGCGTCGGCGGCGATCACGAGCACCGACTCGACCGTCTGCGGCTCGACGTCGTGGTGGTGCGCCTCGATCGCGTGGCAGACGCTCGGCGACTCCCGGTACTTCTTGGCCATCTGGGCGGAGATCACCGCGTGCGGCCCCTCCACCTCGTGGGTGACAGCCTTGCCGATGTCGTGCAGCAGGGCGGCCCGGCGGGCCGTCTTCTGGCTCGCGCCGAGCTCCGCCGCCATGATCGATGCCAGGTGGGCGCACTCGACCGAGTGCTTGAGCACGTTCTGGCCATAGCTCGTGCGATACCGCAGCCGGCCGAGGATCTTCACGAGCTCGGGATGCAGGCCGTGCACGTTGGCCTCGAAGCAGGCCTGCTCGCCGGCCTGGACGATCTGCTGCTCGATCTGGGCCTTGGACTGGTAGTAGGTCTCCTCGATCCGGGACGGGTGGATGCGGCCGTCCGCGATCAGGCTCTCGATCGTGAGCCGGGCGATCTCGCGGCGGACGCCGTCGAAGGCGGAGAGCACGACCGCCTGGGGCGTGTCGTCGATGATGACGTCGACGCCGGTCAGGTTCTCGAGGGCGCGGATGTTGCGGCCCTCGCGGCCGATGATGCGGCCCTTGAGGTCGTCGGAGGGCAGCTGCACGACCGACACCGTCGTCTCGGCGGTGTGGCCGGACGCGGTGCGCTGGATGGCGACGGAGAGGATGTTGCGGGCGCGCTTGTCGGCGTCGAGCCGGGCCTCCTCCTCGATCTGGCGCACCAGCTTGGCCATGTCCGTGCGGGCCTCCTGCTCGACCCGCTGCAGCAGCGTCGCCCGGCCGTCGGCCGCGGTCATCCCTGCGATCCGCTCCAGGCCCGCCAGCTCGGCGTCGCGGGCAGCCTTCAGCTCCTCCTGGAGCTGCTTGGCGTGCACCTCACGATCGGCGATCGACTGGTCGCGCCGGGCCAGCTCCTCGGACCTCGCCTCGACCTGGGCCTGGGTGGTCGAGAGGCGCTCCTCCGCCTTGATCATCTCGGCCCGCCGCTCGGCCAGGTCGCGCTCCTGCTCGGTGCGCTGCGCGAGGAGCTCCTCGCGCGCCGCCACCTGAGCCTCCTTCAGCTGCGCGCCGGCCTGGCGCTCCGCGTCCTCGAGTATCCGTTGCGCCTGACGCTCGGCCTCGGCGATCCGGGGACGCCGGCGCCGGTTCTCCACGGCGTAACCGGCCCCCACGCCAAGAACCAGCGCGAGCGCGATCAGCACAGCCTCCACCGCGTCTCCTTATGTGGGTGGCGGCCGCCCACGGGCGCCCGCCGTCATCGAATCAGGTATGCGCGCCCGGCTGCCGCCGCGCATCGGGGCGTGCCGAGGCTCGCACCCGCTCCGCGTGGGCGAAGGTGAAGCGCGAACTGATCGAAGACGTTACCCGGTGCAACCGACCCGCCTTTCGGCAGGAGAGGTACGAAACGGCGGCAGAGATGCCGGACTCGACATGGATCGTAGTCGAGGGACCGTTGATTGGGCAACGGCTGGCAGCGTCCGATGGCTGATGAACCGTTACGCGCCTGACCGTCGGCCGATACCTGGAGCTGGGAGGCTCGACCGTATCGAACACCGGCGATGGATCGGTCTGATGGCGATGGGCGCCCTGCTCTGCTCGTGCTGCCACAAGGCCGCCGCGACCCGTCCGAGGGGCGTCACCAACGCGCTCGGTCTCCACGTGCGGACGCTCGAATGTCGGCTGCCGGGCTCGGGTGAGACCCGGATCGTGTGGCAGCGCCCGCGTCCCGGGACGGTCGTCCCCTTCGGCACGCCGGTGACCGTGGTCATCGGTCAGCCGTCGATATCGAGCCCGAGCACGGCCGCCACCGTGTCGGCGTCGAACCCGCGCCGATGCAGGAACCCGGCGGCCCGGCGCACCTCGGCGGGATTGCCCGGATCGGGTGCGCCACGGGAGCGCAGAGCCTGCCGCGCCCGCTCGGCCTCGTCGCTCGCCGTCGTCTGCGCGACCGCGCGCGCATGCTCGGAAACCCGTAGGCGCTCGAGGTCTGCGTCGACGCGCAGACGGCCGTAGGCGTGCGCCCGCCGGCTCGAGACGACCGCTGCGGCCAGGACGCCATCGTCGACCGCGCCGATGGCCGAGAGCCGCTCGAGCACGGCGGCGGCGCCCGTCTCGGTGAGGCCCCACTCCCCTATCCTGCGCGCCAGCTCGGCGCGTGACCGGGGCCGGATGGCGATCAGCCGCAGCGCCCGCCGCTCCGCCGAGTCGACCCGCCCGGCGTCGCGCAGCGCGTCGCAGGCGGCCGGGTCGAGCTCGTCGCCGACCGCCAGCCGGTGCTCGACCAGCCGGCGGTCGTGGATCCGAACCCGCTCGCCGGAGCCGAGCAGCACCTCGACCGTCGGGTCACCGGGCCGTGGCCGGTGCAGCCCGGCGACCGTCTGCGCCTCCATCGTCTGCGGCTACTCGACCGGGGACAGCGAGGCGCCGTTCGACTTGGCGGCCTCGTCGTCGACGCTGTCCTCGCCCGACGTCGGCAGCTTCACAGGCGCCGCGTCTGCGCCTTTACGGGTCGGCACGACCGTGTCGGGCACGGCCGCCTGGATGCCCTGGAGCAGCTTCTCGGTGACGTCGGGGTGCTCGACCAGGAACGCCTTCACGTTCGTGCGCCCCTGTCCGAGCCGCTCCTCGCCGAACGAGAAGTACGAGCCGGACTTCTGGATCAGCTTGTGGTCGAGGGCCACGTCGAGCACCGAGCCCTCCCACGAGATGCCTTCGCCGTAGGCGATGTCGAACTCGGCCTGCTTGAACGGCGGCGCGACCTTGTTCTTCACGACCTTGACGCGCACCCGGTTGCCGACGGCCTCGGTGCCCTCCTTGAGGGTCTCGATGCGGCGGATGTCGAGGCGCACCGACGAGTAGAACTTGAGCGCCCGGCCGCCCGGCGTCGTCTCCGGCGAGCCGAACATGACGCCGATCTTCTCGCGCAGCTGGTTCGTGAAGATGCAGATCGTGCCGGTGCGGTTGAGCGTGCCGGCGATCTTGCGCAGGGCCTGGCTCATCAGGCGGGCCTGGAGGCCGACGTGGGAGTCGCCCATCTCGCCCTCGATCTCGGCCCGCGGCACGAGCGCCGCCACGGAGTCGATGACGAGCACGTCGAGTGCACCCGAGCGGATCAGGAGCTCGGCGATCTCGAGCGCCTGCTCGCCGTTGTCGGGCTGGCTCAGGAGCAGGTCGTCGACGTTCACGCCGATGCGGCGGGCGTACGTCGGGTCCATGGCGTGCTCGGCGTCGATGAACGCCGCCAAGCCGCCCGCGCGCTGGGCCTCGGCGATGACGTGGTAGCAGAGCGTCGTCTTGCCCGACGACTCCGGGCCGAACACCTCGCAGACGCGCCCGCGCGGGAGCCCGCCGATGCCGAGAGCGAGATCGAGCGACAGCGCGCCCGTCGAGACGGCGTCGATCGACACCCGCGGGGCATCGCCCATCTTCATGACCGCGCCCTTGCCGAACTGGCGCTCGATCTGGCTGACAGCTGCCTCGAGTGCTTGCTCTCGCTCCATGCGTCTCTCCACCTTCCTCCGGGCACGTCACCACGACGCGCCGTCCGTATTGTCGCAGCCGGGCCCGACGACGACACGGGCTCCCGAACAGATGTTCGGATATCCTAGAGGCGCGATCGGACGCGGTTCAAGCCGGCGCCTGTGCCGAGGCTGCCACGACATGCGCGCGCAGCAGCTGCAGGGCGGCCACGGTGGCCCGGGCGCGGACGATGGCGCGGTCGCCCGGCCACTCCATCCGCCGGCCCTCGCCGCCCGCGGGCGACGCGACGTGCAGGTAGACGAGGCCGACCGGCTTCTCCTCCGTGCCGCCGCCGGGCCCGGCGACGCCGGTCACCGAGACGGCGACGTCGGCGCCGAGCCGCTGGCGGGCGCCCTCGGCCATCGCCTCGGCCGTCTCGGCGCTGACGGCGCCGTGCACCTCGAGCAGCTCTGCGGGCACGCCCAGGAGCGACATCTTGAGCTCGTTCGAGTAGGCGACCACGCCCCCGGCGAACGCCTCGGAGCTGCCGGCGATGTCCGTCAGCCTGGCGGCGACCATGCCGCCGGTGCACGACTCCGCCGTCGCCGCCGTCCAACCCTGCTCGCCCAGGAGGTCGAGCACGATCTCGGAGAGCGGCCGCTCGTCGTGCGCGAAGACGAATTCGCCCAGGGCGGCGGTCATCCGCTCGTTCATCGCCGCGCCGTTCTCCTCGCTCCGGCCCTCGGCCCGGATGTCGATCTCGATCTCGAAGTTGCGCGCGCAGATGCTCGTCTCGACGCCCTCGGGGTCGCCCCCCGCCTCGGCGAAGAGGTCGGCGACGTGCGACTCCCCGATCCCGTAGGTGCGGATCAGCCACCGCCGCCGCGGCTGCGCCCGCGCGAAGAGCTCTGCCAGCGCCGGGTGGTCCGGGGCGAGCGGCCACAGCCGGCGCAGCTCGGACGGCACGCCGGGGAGCACGACGAGGCGGGCATCGCCCATGCGGACGACGAGCGCCGGCGCGGTGCCTGCGATCCCGAGCACGTCGGATCCCTCGGGGATGTGCGCCTGCTTGCGGTTGCCGGCGTCGAAACGGCCGGGCTCGAACCCATAGCGCTCGGCGACCCCGTTCGTCCACCGGGTGATGCGGCCGAGCACGTCCTCGTCGAGCACGAGCGGGACGCCGGCCTCGGCCGCGATCGCCTCGACCGTCCGGTCGTCGTGCGTCGGCCCCAGGCCGCCCGAGGTGACGACCAGATCGGCCGTCTCGATGACCGTGCGAAGCCCGGCGCGGATGTCGTCCAGGTCGTCGCCCACGATCACCGTGCGGGTGAGCGAGAAGCCCAGCCGCTCGAGCGCGCGGGCCAGGTGTGGGGCGTTCGCGTCGGAGATCACTCCGCGCAGGAGCTCGTTCCCCGTGAGCAGGATTGCCGCCCGGGGCCGGCTCAAGCTGCGGTCGCGCCCGAGGCGTCCAGCCGCACCCGCCCGCCCGAGGCGACGTACGGCAGCTTCACGAGATGGCCGTTCACGACCACCTTGACGTTGCCGGGGGCGCCCAGGGCGAGGTAGACGGGCTTGCGCGCGGTGAACGTGATCTTCGGATAGGTGGCCGGGTCGATCGTGAACCCGTGCGGGGCGCCCAGGTCGAGCCCCTCGGCGATGACGCCGCGGCCGGTGGGCGAGCCGATCGTGGCCTCGACCCAGGTGGGGCCGCTCAGGTGCAGGACGACCCGCATCGAGCCGGACTTGGCCGTGCCCGTGGTGCCACCGCCGGTCGGCTGCGTGGGCAGCGTCTCGTTCGTCGTGGCCCCACCGGTCGTCGTGGTGCCCTGGCCGGTGGTCGTGGTCGTGTTGTACGACGCGGTCGGCTGCGGCGGGAAGCGCAGCGCGAGCACGACCAGGAACGACACGGCCACGATCGCGGCGAGCGCGATCATCACCAGGTTCGACTCGCGCCGCTGGCGCTTGCGCGGCGGCCGGGAGCGAGGGCGCGAGGCGATCGGCGTGTGCTCCACCGACCCGCGCGGGTCGTGGTGGCGTGAGTTGAACTCGTCGACGAACGGCTGCCCGTCGAGGCCGAGGTACTCGGCGTACGCGCGCAGGAAGCCCTTCGTGTACGTCGGCCCCGGGAGGATGTGGAAGTCCTCGTCCTCGAGCGCGCGGATGTAGCGCGTGCGGATCGCCGTCTCGGCCTCGACCTGGCCGTAGCTCAGGTTGCGGCGCTCGCGGGCTTCCCGGAGTGAGCTTCCGATCTCGAACATGGCAACAGCGCCGCCCCCTGCGGCGATGCGAGGAGTGTACCGAGGAACACGCTCAGGGGGTGACGAGGGGCACGGGGGCGGTCTCGGCCCGCACCCGGTCCTCCACGTGCTGGAGCCTGTCCAGGTCGGCGGGCGACAGCGACGGCGAGACCCAGGAGAAGCCGATCGCATCGTCCCGCAGCCCCTCGAGCCACACCCCGGGGTCGAAGACGCCGTCCTGGACGCTGCGCGCCGCCTCGGCGACCACGACGGCCGGCCGCGGGCCGAGCACCGCGAGCATGTCGGCGTCCGTGAGCCGGCTGGGAGCGATCACCGCCGCCGCCGAGCCGCGCGGCCGGCAGCCCGGATCGGGCACGTAGACGACCGCCGCCGACGTGGTTCCCCCGCACCGCACGGTGCTCACCGAGGCGTGCCCCGTCACCTCCCGCGTCCCGGCCCGGAACGCGTCCTCGAGGTCGTCGCCGTCCTCGGCGACCGCGACGTCGCGCGCTCGCAGGGCGGCGAGCGCGCCCGCCATGTAGGCCATCCCACCGCGGTCGAACTGGACCGCCCGGACGTTGTCCGGCAGGTTCTGCGGCGGCCGCGGCGTGACGAGCAGGATGTGCGTCCCCGGGTTCACCCGCGCAGCCTCGGCCGCCGCCGCCGGCGACGCGGTGACGACCAGGTCGGCGTCGGACGTGTTCGTCACCATCCGGGCGCCGACCATGTCGACGGCGTCCCTGGCGCCCGTCGTCAGCTCCGGCGTTCCCTGCAGGAGCTGGAGGCGCACCGGCACCACCGCCGGCGCCGAGGCCGGTCCGAGGTCGGATCCGCAGCCGGCCGCCGTCGCGGCCAGGGCGAGGAGCGCCAGGACGGCCCTGGTCACGCCGTCCGCGGGAAGTAGCGGTCGCGCAGGAGGCCGAGGATGCCGGCCACGCTCGCAACCAGCACGGCGACGTAGAGATAGTCGGCGGCCTGCTGGGCGCAGTCGGGGGTGCAGGTCTCGCTGCCGACCGCGATGCTCGAGAGGATCAGGAGCCCGTACGCGACGAGCGGCGTGAGCGTCGCGATGACGGCCAGCCGCGCGCCGAAGACGACGCCGAGGACCCCCGCCTGGAGCATGAACATGAGGCCCGTGTACTCCTGCGAGCCGCGGGCGGCGCCGGCGGCCACGATCAGGAGGTCGGCGGCGAGCGACACCAGGATCGCAGTCGTGTACTCGCGCAGCTTCGGTCCCGGGCGGGGAACGCCCATCACACGCGCGACGAGGGCGGAGTTGGCGGTCGAGAGCGACTCGAGCGCCGACCGGCTCAGGTCGAGCTGCTCCGTGCCTGCGTCGAGCCAGTCGCGGCCGTCCGCCACCGCTGCGGCGAGTCGGGCCTTCGTCACCGGCCCGGACTGCTCCAGCGCCCGCGAGAGCCCCAGCGTGGCCGCGCCCAGGCGGCGGTGGACGTGCTCGCGCTGGGCGGAGACCTCGAGCGGGATGCCGTCGAGCGTGAACTCGGCGAACACGGCCTCCTCGGCGTCGAGCGAGCCGCCGTAGACCGCGAACTCCTCGTCCTGCCCGCCGTAGGTGTTCTCGAGCACGCGCGCGAACGCGGACAGGTCGGCGGCGCGGCAGACGATCTCGACGCGCGCCCCTGGCGGTGCGATCCCGAGCGGGTAGGAGCCGACCATCGCCGGCTGGTAGGGCGCGAGCACGTCCAGCAGGCCGGTCGCGAGCAGCCGGGGGTACCAGTCGTCGGTCACCGCCCGGGATGGTAATCCGGCGCCCGCGCCGGGATCGCCGGGTCGCCGGCTACCGGGTGATGTCGTCGGCCGGCTCGGGCATCGGCTGGGCATCGTCGCCCAGGATGCGATGCAGGTCGCCCTCGGCGATCAGCACCTTACGGGCCTTCGACCCCTCGTAGCCGGACACGATGCCGCGCCGCTCCAGCATGTCGATCAGGCGGCCGGCCCGGGTGTAGCCCACCCGCAGGCGCCGCTGCAGGAGCGAGACGGACGCCGTCTGGTGCTGGGCGACCAGCCGGATCGCGTCCTCGAGCACCGGGTCGTCGTCAGCATCGAGCGCCTCCGGCTCGACGTCGCTGGGCGCCTCGAGCAGCTCCTCCTCGAACGTCGGCTCGCCCTGGCGGCGGCAGGCGTCGACGATGTCACGCGTCTCGGCCTCGGAGATGTACGCGCCCTGGATGCGCTGCAGCTTGGACGTGCCGAGCGGCTTGTAGAGCATGTCGCCCTGGCCCAGCAGCGCCTCGGCGCCGCCGGTGTCGAGGATGACGCGCGAGTCGGTCTGAGACGACACGGCGAACGCGATCCGCGACGGCACGTTGGCCTTGATCATGCCGGTGATGACGTCGACGCGCGGGCTCTGCGTCGCCAGGACGAGATGGATGCCGACCGCGCGCGACTTCTGCGCGAGCCGGATGATCGCGTCCTCGACCTCGGCCGGCGAGACCATCATCAGGTCGGCCAGCTCGTCGATCACGACCAGGATGTGCGGCAGCGTGTCGCGGCCGATCCCGGCCCGCGACGCGTTCAGCTCGGCCAGGTTGCGGGCCTTGGCGGCGCCCATGATCTCGTAGCGCGTCTCCATCTCGCGGACGACGTTCTGGAGTACGAGCGACGCGTTCTTCATGTTCGTGACGACCGGCGTCAGCAGGTGCGGGATCGACTCGTAGTGGTTCAGCTCGACCCGCTTGGGATCGACCAGGATCATGCGCACGTCGTCCGGCGTCGCCCGCAGCAGGATCGAGCACAGGATGGCGTTGATGCAGCCGGACTTGCCCGACCCGGTGGTGCCGGCGATCAGGAGGTGCGGCATCCGGGCCAGGTCGCAGGCGACGCCGTGGCCGGAGATGTCCTTGCCCAGCCAGGCGGTGAGCGGGCTCGACCCGGACGGCGGCTCGGCGTAGATGTCGCCCAGCGTGACCAGGTTCGCTGACAGGTTCGGCACCTCGACGCCGACGGCCTGCTTGCCCGGGATCGGCGCCAGGATGCGGATCTCGGTCGTCGCCAGCGCATAGGCGAGGTCGTCGCGGAGCTGCGAGACGCGGCTGACCTTGATGCCCGGGGCGAGCTGGAGCTCGTAGCGGGTCACGCGCGGCCCGGTGACCATCCCCACCACGCGGGCCTCGACGCCGAAGTTGGCGAGCGCCTCGACGAGCTGGCGGGCGATCTTCTCGTGATCCTGCCCCGCGCCGCGGCTGGCCGCGCTGCGCTTGAGGATCGAGGCCTTCGGCAGCCGGTACGGCTTGCGGTTCGGCGCGGGCATCGGCGGCGCCAGGACCGGTGTCGGCTCGTCGAACGGGTCGTCGTCGGCGATGTCCTCCGGCTCGGGCTCCGGCTCCCGGACGACGGGCGGCTCCGGCGCTTCGTCGAGCTCGGGCACCTCGCCGAACAGATCGGCGAAGGCGTGCGACCCGTCAACGGGCGGCGTGGACGGCTCGGGGCCGGGGACGGCCCGCAGGATCGGGCGGCCGGCGGGGCGCTCGCGATAGCGGCGGCCCACCTCCTCGGAGAAGCGCACTCCGGCCCCCGCGGCGCGGGCCATGTGCGTACCAGACGCGCGCATGGCGACGCCGAGCGAGGCGCCGGTGACGAGGACGACCCCGGCGAGCGTGCCCAGCGCGATCAGGATGGAGACGCCGATCGGGCCGACCAGACCGTCCAGGAAGATGCGCGCGTACGCGCCGGTGAGGCCGCCGTGCCGCTCGGCGGCGCCGGTGTCGGTCGTCGAGAGTGCGAGGATGAGCGTCGCCAGGCACACGATCGCCCCCGTGCGCAGCGGGCGCAGGCGCGTGAGCGGGCTGCGCAGGAAGATCCCGGCGCCGACGGCGACCAGGAGCGGCGGGATGACAGCGGCGGCACGCCCGATCGCGAGGTGGATGCCGGTGTCGATCTTGAGGCCCACCACGCCCCCGTCCCAGCCCAGGTACTCGACGAACCCCAGGAATGCGCCCAGCGCAAGCAGCCCGCCGCCGATCAGGTCGGTGCGCTGCTGCCGCGCCGAACGACTCGGCGCCCGTTTCCGCCGAGGGGGCTTGTGGCGGGTGGGGGTGCGCGGGCGCCGAGTCTTCGTGCGAGAGCTCGCGGCGCGACCACGTGCTCGCGTCGTCGCTCTGGTCATCGCATCGGAGTTCGGCGCCCGGCGCCCTTCCCCTCCCTGCGCGATCGACGAACTGCAACGCGATATGACTGGACAGGTTCCCGTGCCGGTGTTAGGGGTTGTTGGGAATTCGTGAAACTGCCGCAAGGGTGAGCCAACTCACCTTTGCGTCGTCCGGGTTGCTGGGTACCGTGTTGGCATGCGACGACGACTCTTTCTCGGCGCCGCGTGGGCGGGCTTGATGCTGGCAGGCAGCTCTGGTCAGGCTCTCGCGGCCAATCCCTTTCCACCCAGCCCGTCCTGGCAGACCAACGGCACCGTCCGCGCGATCACGTTCTCCGGGAACGTGATGTACGTCGGCGGCCAGTTCTCCGCCGTACGTGCCCCCGGTGCGGCGTCGGGCGGCGCCAAGCGCAGCAACGTGGCGGCGTTCAACGCGACGACCGGCGCCCTCCTGAAGTGGAATCCCGGCGCGAACGGGGCCGTCCGCGCCATCGCGGTCACCTCCACGCGCGTCTACCTGGGCGGCTCGTTCACCTCGGTCGGCGGCCACGCTCGCAAATATCTGGCCGCGGTCACGAAGACCGGCGCGGTGGCGGCCTGGAACCCGGGCGCGAACGCGAGCGTCTTCGTGGTGCGGGTCGGCCCGAACGGCAAGCTCTTCGCCGGCGGCGACTTCAGCCGCGTCCACGGCCTCGTCCGGCATCGCATCGCCTCGATCGGCCGCTCCGCCAGCGCGCCCGTCACCGGGTGGGCGCCGGTCATCGGCCAGATCTCCGGCTTCGCCTGCCCGCCCCGCTGCGCGCCGCGCGTCTTCACGATCGCCTTCTCGTCGAACGGCCAGCGGGTCTACTTCGGCGGCCACTTCGGCACCGTCGACGGCGAGTCGCGTAACGAGATCGCGGCCGTGCCCATCAGCAGCGGCAAGACGGTGCTCGCGTTCAACCCGAACATCTACGCGCCGGCGAACTGCCCGACGTGCACGACGGTCGAGACGAGCCGGGTCTACCACATCATCTCCACGGCCACTCGCATCTACACCTGCGGCGGCTACTGGAAGGTGAACGGCAACAAGACCTCGTACAACGTGAGCGCGTTCGATCCCAGGAGCGGCGCGCTCCTGAACGGGTTCACCCAGCAGGACGACGGCGACACGCCGGGCTGCGCGATGCGCAACGGCATCCTCTACGTCGGCGGCCACTTCAACGTGGCCGGGCCGAACTGCAAACCGGGGAACCTCGGTCCGTGCTCGACCCGCCACCACGTGGCGGCGTTCGACACCCGCGACAACTCGCTCGTGGCCTGGAACCCCGGCGCGAACTCGAACCACGGCCTGCTCGCGATCGCCAACGGCGGCACGCGGGTCGGGTTTGGCGGCTACTTCACCCGCATGGGCGGCCGCGACCAGCAGGGCGTCGCCCTGTACCAGGCAGCCCGCCTGCCCTGATCGCCGGAGGAGGCGTCGCCCGGGGACCGTCCCTTGCGCATGGGGCGGTCTTCGGTGTGCCTGCGGTCAGATCTCGACGACGACGGGCAGCACCATCGGCCGCTTGCCCGTCGCGCGCGAGGCGAGCTCGGCCAGCGCGTCGTGCAGGCGCTGCTGGACGACGTGCACCTCGGTCGCCCGCTGGGCCAGGCACTCGTCCAGCACACGCTCCACCGCCGACCGGGCCTGCTCGAGCAGCATCGCGCCGTCCTCGTCAGGCCCCTCGAACCCGCGCATGATGATCTCGGGATCGGTCAGCACCTCGGCCGAGTCGGCGCCGATGGTTGCAACCACGATCATGACCCCGTCCGAGCCGAGGTGGCGGCGGTCGCGCAGGACGACATCGCGCACGTTTCCGACCGAGAGGCCGTCGACGAGGATCGTGCCCGCCTCGATCTGGCCGACCACCGAGATGCCGTCGTCGTCCAGCTCGAGCACCGTGCCGTTGTCGGCGATGCGCACAGCGTGGGCCGGCACTCCGGCGGCCTCGGCCAGCCGCGCGTGCGCCTGCAGCATGCGGAACTCGCCGTGCACCGGGACGAAGCTGCGCGGCCGCACCGTCTCCAGCATGCGGGTGAGGTCGCCGGCCGAGCCGTGCCCGGACACGTGCACGTAGTCGGTCGCCTCGGTCATCACCTTCGCGCCGAGGCGGGCGAGCCGGTTCACGGTCTCGTTCACCTTCACCTCGTTGCCCGGCACGGGCCATGACGACATGACGACGGTGTCGCTGTGGTCGATCTGCACCGCCGGGTGGTCGCCGAGGGCGATCCGCGTCAGCGCGGAGCCCGGCTCGCCCTGGCTGCCGGTGCAGATGATCACGATCTCGTGCGGCATGAACTCCTCGAGCCGCTTGGCCCGGATCAGCCCGTCGTCCCTCACGTTCGCGTAGCCGAGGTTGCGGGCGATGTTGATGTTGCGGATCATCGAGCGCCCGATCACGCACACCGTGCGCCCGCACGCCTCGGCGGCGTCGATCACCTGCTGCAGGCGGTGGATGTGGGACGAGAACGACGTCACGATGACCCGGCCGCGGGCGTCGCGGACGATCTCGCGCAGCGACGCCGCCACGGTGCGCTCAGACGGCGTATGGCCGGGCCGCTCGGCGTTGGTCGAGTCGGCCATCAGCAGGGCCACGCCCTCGTCGCCGAGGGCGGAGAGCCGCGCGAGGTCGGTCACCCGGCCGTCGACCGGCGTCTCGTCGAGCTTGAAGTCGCCCGTGTGGACGATCGGGCCGAAGTCGGTGTGCAGCACGACCGCGACGGCGTCGGGCACCGAGTGGGTCACGCGCACGAACTCGGCCGCGAACGGCCCCACCTCGACCGTGCCGTTGCCCGGCTCGATCTCGACGAGGTCGGTGTGGGTCAGGAGCCCGTGCTCGTCGAGCTTGGACTTCACCATGCCGAGGGTGAGCCGCGTCGCCCACACCTCGGCGGTCGTCCCCACCTCGCGCAGCAGGTAGGGCAGCGCGCCGATGTGGTCCTCGTGCCCGTGCGTGAGGACGATCGCCTCGAGCCGGTCGGCCCGCTCGGCGACGTAGCTGAAGTCGGGCAGGACGAGGTCGATCCCGAACATCTCCGAGTGCGGGAACGAGAGGCCGGCGTCGAGCAGGAGCAGGCGCCCGTCCCGCTCGAACACGGTCATGTTCTTGCCCACCTCGCCGAGCCCGCCCAGCGGGATGATGCGCACCGGTGCCGACACGCTAGACGTTGGCAGCCGAGCGGATCCCGGCCGACTCGAGGGCGGCGGCGACGGTCGCCGTCTGCTCCGCGTCGGCCTCGACGAGCGGCAGCCGCAGGCCGCCGACGTCGTGCCCGAGCAGGTTCAGCGCCGTCTTCACGGGAATCGGGTTGGTGGTGACGGCGAGCGCCGTGTACAGGTCGTGCAGGGCGGCATCCTGCGCCTTCGCGGCCGCCAGGTCGCCGCCGTGGGCGAGCTCGACCGTGCGCCGCATCTGCGCCCCGGCCACGTGGGAGGCCACGCAGACTCCACCCTTCCCGCCGAGCTCGAGGAACGGATAGAGCAGGTCGTCGTTGCCCGCATAGAGCAGGAGATCGGTGTCGGCCAGGATCTGCCGGGCCTGGTCGAGGTCGGCGGTCGCCTGCTTGACCGCGACGACGTTTCCGATCTCGGCCAGCTCCGCGAGCACATCGGGGTCGAGGTTCAGCACCACCCGCTGCGGGATGTTGTAGATGATGACCGGGCGGCCGTCGGCTGCCTCCGCGATCGCGCCGAAGTGGGCGACGATGCCCGACCGCGGCGGCTTGTTGTAGTAGGGCGTGACTGCCAGGAACGCATCGGCGCCCGCCTCGACCGCCGCGCGCGTGAGCGCGACCGAGTGGTGGGTGTCGTAGGTGCCGGTGTTCGCGACGACGCAGGCGCTCCCGCCCACCTCCTCGACGAGGGCGTCGAGCAGGTCGATCTTCTCGCGGTCGCTCACGGTCGGGCCCTCGCCGGTCGTGCCGCACACGACAATTCCGTCCGAGCCCGTCTCGACGAGATGCTGGGCCAGCCGGCGGGCCGAGGGGAAGTTGACGGAGCCGTCGGGATGGAACGGCGTCACCATCGCGGTGAGGAGTTCGCCGAGCGGCGCAGCCATGCCGGGAGTCTACCCGAGGCGGTGCGTAAACTCTCCTGGCGTGAGCGCGAGCTTCCGCCCCTCCGGCGTCCTCGTCCCGCTCGTGACCCCGTTCGACGAGCGGGGAGCGGTCGACCTGCACGCGCTCCGGAGCCTGGCGACGCGGGCGCTCGACGCCGGCGCCTCGGGCATCGTCGCGCTGGCCACCACGGGCGAGCCGACCTCGCTCGACGACGCCGAGCGAGCGGCGGCGGTAACGGCCTGCGCCGATGCATGCGCGGGCCGCGAGGCCGCGCTCGTAGTCGGCGCGGGGACGAACGACACCCGCACGACGATCGCCCGCCACGAGGCGCTCGCCGACGTGCCCGCGGCGGCGTCGCTGGCTGTCGTGCCGTACTACGTCCGCCCGTCCGAGGCGGCCATCGTGCGCCACTTCCAGGCTGTCGCCGAGCGCTCGCCGGTGCCGCTCATCGTCTACAACATCCCGTACCGCACGGGCCGCGGCCTCGGCGCCTCCGCGCTGATCGAGCTGGCAGCGACGCCGAACGTCGCCGGCGTCAAGCAGGCGGTCGGCTGCATCGACGCCGACACGCTGCGCGTGCTGTCCGAGGCCGACGAGGCGTTCTCGGTGCTGGGCGGCGACGACGCGTTCCTGCTGCCGCTCGTGCTGATGGGCGGGGCGGGCGCGATCGCCGCGTCGGCCAACCTCTGCACAGAGCAGTTCTGCGAGATGATCGCCCGCGGCCTGCGCGGCGACGTGGCCGGCGCGCGGCCGATCGCCGAGGCGCTCCTGCCGCTCGTGGCGGCGCTCTTCGCCGAGCCGAGCCCGGCGGTGATCAAGGCGGCGTTGCACGCCCTCGGCCGCATCCCGACGGCCGACGTGCGCATGCCCCTCTCCCCCGCCTCCCGCGAAGGCGCGGCCCGCGCGCTCGAGCTGCTACGCCGGCTCGAGGCCTGACGCCACCAGGTCGCCGCCCAGGCGCAGGGTGGCGTCGAGCAGCGCGTCGATGTCCTCGGCCTCCGTGCGGTGGTTGACGAGGCAGGCGCGCAGGCAGTAGCGGCCGCCGAGCTCGGCGTTCGACGGGAAGGCGCGGCCGTCGCGGCGGATCGCCACCATCAGGCGCTCGTTCAGGGCATCCAGGGCGTGGTCGTCGAGCCCCGCCCCGGCCGGGGCGTAGCGGTAGCACGCGATCGAGAGCGTGACCGGGCACATCGGCTCGAGATCGGGATGTGCCCGAACGCGCTCGTCGAGATAGCGGGCGAGCTCGACGTCGTGAGCGATGCGGCGGCCGTACGCCTCGGTGCCGTGGGCGGCCAGCGACAGCCATACCTTGAGCGCCAGGAAGGCGCGCGACCACTGCGGCCCGAGCTCGCCGATGTTCAGGCCCCGGCCGGAGAGGCTGGCGTCGTCGCGCACGTAGGCGGCGTCGATCGAGAAGCTGCGCAGGAGGGTCGCCGGGTCGCGCACGAGCAGGCAGGCGCTCGACTGGGGCGTGTAGAGCCACTTGTGCGGGTCGAAGGAGATCGAGTCGGCCCGCTCGATCCCGGCCAGCAGCGCGCGCAGCTCCGGCGCGAGGACGGCCGCGCCGCCGTAGGCGGCGTCGACGTGCATCCACAGGTCGTGCCTCGCGCAGAGGTCGGCCACCTGCGGCAGCGGGTCGATGGCGCCGGTTGCGGTCGTCCCGGCCGTCGCGGCAACGGCGAAGGGCACGAGGCCGGCGGCGAGGTCGTCCGCGATGGCGGTCTCGAGCGCGTCGATCCGCATGCTCAGGGCCGTGTCGGTCGGGATGGCGCGGGCCGCCCGCTCGCCGAGGCCGAGCAGGTCGGCCGCCTCCGCGATGGTGGCGTGCGCCTCCTCGGACGTGTAGAGCACGAGCCGGAGGCTGCCGAGGCCGTTCTGGCGCACGTCGGCGCCGGCTTTCGCGTCGCGGGCGGCCTTGAGCGCCGTCATGTTGGACGTCGCTCCGCCGCTCGTCATCAGCCCGCCTGAGCCCTGCGGAAGCCCGAACCGCTCCGCCAGCCAGCGGGTCAGGTGCAGCTCGAGCTCGGACGCCGCCGGCGAGAGCATCCAGCCGCCGACGTTCGGGTTGAGGGCCGACGCGAGCAGGTCTGCCGCCGCGCCCGGCACGGTGCCCGAGCCGGACACGTAGGCCATGAAGCCGGGATGGCCGCACAGGGTCGAGTGCTCGAGCACGAGCGGGCGCAGGAGGCCCGCCAGCTCCGCGACGCCGAGGGGCTGCTCGGGCACCGGGAAGGCGGTCTCGCGGGCGACGTCGGCCGCCGAGGACGGCCGGGCCACGGGCAGCTCGCGCATCCCCTCGAGCAGCTCGGCCCAGATGTCGACGAAGGCGCCGGTCAGCTCGCGGGCCTGCCCGGCGTCCCAGTCGAGGTCCGTGACGGGTTCTGGGCGGCTCACAGGATCGCCTCGAGGCCGGTCGTCAGGCCGGGCGAGAGGTCGCCGACGCGGCGGATGGCGAGCAGGATGCCCGGCACGAACGCCTCCCGCGACGTGGTGTCGTGGCGCAGCGAGAGCGTCTGCCCGCGGGCGCCGAGGATCACCTCCTGGTGGGCGACGAGGCCGGGCAGGCGGATGCTGTGGATGGGGATGTCACCGCCCAGGCGGGCCGCCGTCGCAAGGGCGGTGCCGGACGGCGCGTCGCGCTTCGTGTCGGCGTGGAGCTCGACGATCTCGACGGCATCCATGTGCGGGCGGGCCTGCTCGGCGAAGCGCATCATCAGCACGGCGCCGATGGCGAAGTTCGGCGCGAACAGGATGGGGACGCCGGCCTCCCAGGCCTTCGCCCCGAGCCGCTCCCGGTCGTCCGGCGTGAGTCCGGTCGTCCCGGTCACGAGCGGCACGCGGGCGGCGACGGCCGCTTCCCAGGCGGCCGCGGCGGCCACCGGCGCGGTGAAGTCGACCGCGACGTCCGCATTGGCGGTCGCGAGTGCCTCGGCGAGGCTCGTGCCGAGGGTCGGCGCCGCCTGGGCCGCCAGCTCGAGGTCGGGCTCGGCCTCGACGGCGGGGACGAGCGCCCGCCCGACGGCGCCGGTCGCGCCGGAGATCACCACCCGCAGCATGCGCCCGATGCTAACCCGTCGTCGGCGAAGGCTGCTCCTGCAGCCGCCCGCCCTGGATCCCGATGTGCCGGGTGCAGCCGATGTTCTCGACGAACGCCCGGTCGTGCGAGACGGCGACGATCGTGCCGCGAAACTGGCGCAGGGCCTCCTCGATCACGTCGAGCGAGTCGAAGTCGAGGTGGTTGGTGGGCTCGTCGAGGAGCAGGAGCTCCGAGCCGGACGAGACGAGCACCGCGATCAGCAGGCGCGAGCGCTCGCCCGGCGAGAGCGTGCTCAGCGGCCGGTGCATCTGCTCCTGGTCGAAGAGGAAGTGCCCGAGGAACGCCCGCGCCTCGTCCTCGTAGCCGATCACCTGCGAGCGGTAGTAGTCGAGCAGGGGCCGGCCGAGCGGCAGCCGGTGGTGATCCTGCGGCAGGATCCCGGCCGCCTCTGCGGGCTCGGCCCGTCCGCTCGTCGGCGCGAGCTCGCCGGCGATGAGCCGCAGGAGGGTCGTCTTGCCTGCGCCGTTGTCCCCCATGACGGCGATGCGGTCGCGGCCGCGCACGACCAGGTCTACCCCGTCCAGCACGCGCCTCATGCCGAGGCGGACGCTCACATCGGCGAGGGCCGCCAGCCGCTGCCCGGTCACGGAGACCCCGTCGAGCGAGAGCGTGAAGCTGGGTGCCTTGGTCGGATCGCCGATCCATTCCGCGGCCTCCATCTGGCGGCGCAGGCGCCGCTCGCGCGCCTTCGCCTTCGCGGCGACCTTCTTCGCGTAGCGCTTGAGCTGGTCCGAGCCCAGCCCCGATGCCGTGCGCTCCACGCCGAGCGCCTGCTGGCGGATGCGGGCGATGTCGGCCTCGAGCCGCTTGCGGTAGCGCTCCTGGGCGCGATGCTCCTCGAGCACCCGCTGCCAGCGGCGCACCTTCTCTGCGCGGTAGGCCGTGTATCCGCCCTCGTAGGTCTGCAGCCGGTCGCTCACACCGTCGAGCTCGCACACCCGCGAGGCGGTGTTGTCGAGGAAGCGGCGATCGTGGCTCACGATCATGGCTGCCCCCGGGAAGGCGCCGAGATAGGTCTCGAGCCAGCGCAGCCCGGCCAGGTCGAGGTGGTTGGTCGGCTCGTCGAGCAGGAGCACCGTCGGCCTCGCCAGCAGCACGCCGGCCAGCATCACGCGCGCCTGCTCGCCTCCGGAGAGGCTCCGCAGCGGTGTCTCCCCCTCGATGTGGGCGATGTCGAGGTGGCGGCGCACCTCGTCCATCAGCGCGTGGAAGCCCCAGCCGTCGAGCGCCGAATACCGCTCCTGGGCGTCGCCGTAGCGCGCGAGGTCGGCGCGTTTGGCGCGGCCCTCGGCGAGGTCGGTCTCGAGCCGCTGCAGCTCCCGGTGGAGCTCGAACACCTCGCCGGCGGACGCGCGCAGGTGCGCGGACAGCGTCAGCTCGGGCCTCGGCGTCTGCTGCGCCAGGTAGCCGACCGTGTCGCGATCGCCGAGCATCACGTGGCCCTCGTCCGGCCGATCGAGCCCCGCGATCACGCGCAGCAACGTCGACTTGCCGGCCCCGTTCGGGCCAACGAGCCCGACCCGATCGCCGTCAGCGAGAACGAACGAAACGTCCGCAAAGAGAGGAAGGGCGTCGTACGCCCGGACCAAGCCGTCGCATTTCAACACGGGCCGTCATACCTCTCGCCACCGATGATAGCCGCGTGCGGCCGTGCCGCGGCGGGTCTTTTCGAGTGTGGGCCGGCGGCGGCCGGCGCTCCTTCGGAGAGCTGGCGCTCCTTGGGAGAGCTGGCGCTCCTTGGGAGAGCTGGCCGGCCGGCGCCGGCAGGGCGGGCGGTGGGGTTCGAGGGGTTGAGTGGTGGGTTCTTCGGGGAGCAGGCACTTGTCGCCTACGACACGTGTCATTTGCAGTTCCCCGACACCCTTGCAACACCCCGACACCCACACGGCACAGCTTTGGCCGCACACTCTCTGTGTATGCCGTGGATCTCGCCGCCCACTCTCTACAAGGCTCGCCAGGTGCCGACCAAGCAGCCGGTGTGCGCGATCTGCGTGGATCGCACCAGAGGCAAGACGCAGCGCCTCCAGCTCACCCACCGCGTCTCGGTGTGGCTGT
>DASUHM010000023.1 GCA_036273515.1 Gaiellales bacterium | reverse complement strand
GAGAGCGAGACCGCGATGAAGAAGAGGAGCCACGCACCCTCCGCGGCGTGAGTGACATCCGCTTTCACGATCGCGAGGGCGCCCGCCGCGGCGAAGATCGGATTCGGCATCAGCAGGCCGATCGCAAACGTCAAGGGCAGGTTCAGGGCGTCGACGATCGAGAGCCAGCGCGGCGTCTTGGCCGGAGCAGGAGGACGGCGGAGCCGCCAGGCTCCCCAGGCGAGCAGCACGGCCCCGGTCGCGAGCTTCGCCCAGTCGACCGCGGTCGACGCGGAGGTGGGCGTCGACACCGTGAAGTGCCCGAACGCGGCCGAGCAGACCGTGTAGATGACGATCATGGAGGTCGAGGCGCCCAGGAGAAACACGATCGACTTGCGCAGGCCGCGCGGCCCGCTGAGCAGGAGGATCACCCCGATGATGCACCAGGGGGCCGCGGCGATGCCGACCCCGTTCACGACGAGCTGGGTCAGGAGGTCGTGCAACGCTCAGGCCGCGTCCCTGCGCACGCGCTGAGGCTCACGTACGGGCGCCGGGCCGACATCATCCGCACCGGGCGAAGCGCGGCCGCGTCGAGGTCAGGCGACGACGGCGCCGTCGGTGTCCAGCGTGCGCTGGAGCGACTCGAGCTTGCCGGCGGTGCGCTTGTCGGCCGGCGTATAGGTGACGATCCTCGTCCCGAGGCCGGGATCGAGCCACAGGTAGGTGTACGAGAGCCGTAGCAGGCCGACGAGCGGGTGCTGGATGCGCTTGATCGCGTTCTCGGGCCCGCGGATGTCGTGCCGGGCCCACATCTCGGCGAACTCCGGCGACGAGCGGTTGAGCCGGGCGACGAGGCCCTTCCACGACGGCTCGGCCACGTGCTCGGCCATGGACGCCCGGAACTGCGCGACCATGCGGGTCGCGGCCTCGTCCCAGTCGAGCACCGTTCGCCGCCAGCCCGGGCAGGTGAAGAGCAGCCACAGGCAGTTGCGGTCTTCGCGCGGCAGCGACACGAGGCGCGGGAACGCGCTCAGCCAGACCCGGTTGTAGTCGAGGATGTCGTAGCGGGCGTTGACGGCCAGCGCGGGATACGGCTCGAGCCGCTCGAGCACGAGCTCGACGGCGGGCGTGAGCTGGGCGCATTTCGTGGGGGAGGTGTTCCCGTCGGCAGTGCCGGCCAGCGTGAAGAGGTGCGAGCGCTCGGTCTCGTCGAAGCGGAGCGTGCGCGCGATCGCGTCGAGCACCTGGGCGGAGGCGTTGATGTCGCGGCCCTGCTCGAGCCACGTGTACCAGGTGACGCCGACCCCGGCGAGCTGGGCCACCTCCTCGCGCCGGAGGCCCGGCGTACGCCGCCGCCGGGCCGAGATCAGGCCGACGCTCTCGGGCGTGATCCGCTCGCGCCGGCTGCGAACGAACGCGGCCAGCTCGTTGCGGCGGATCTCGTCGTCGCTGACGGGAAAGCTGGGGCTGGCAAGGGTCACGGCATCAGAATAGCGACGTTCGGCATGGGTAGCCTGGCACTACTGGTACCAGGATAAACACACTCTGGTACCAGGTTAGCCGGCGAGCGACAATGGCTGCCATGAACGACCAGCACACACTCTCGCCGGTCGGCCTGGCCACGGTGCTGCTCGGCGCCTTCCTCGCCATCGCCGACGTCTTCATCGTCAACGTCGCACTGCCCACGATCGATGCGGATCTGCATCCTTCGGCGGCAACGCTCCAGCTCGTCGTCGCCGGATACGCCGTCCCGTACGCGCTCATGCTCGTGCTCGGTGGGCGGCTCGGCGACCTGTTCGGGCGCCGCCGCCTGTTCATGGCCGGCGTCGCCTCCTTCACGACCTTCTCGCTCCTGTGCGGGCTCGCGCCGACCGCGTCCGTCCTGATCGCGTTCCGGGCCGCCCAGGGCGCGTCCGCGGCGCTGATGGTGCCGCAGGTGCTCGCCACGATCCAGTCCGCCACGCACGGGCAGGAGCGGGCGCGCGCCATCGGCCTCTACGGTGCCACCGCCGGCATCGCGGCGGTCGTCGGCCAGGTGGCCGGCGGCCTGATCGTCGACGCCAACATCGGCGGCGCCGATTGGCGGCCGATCTTCCTCGTGAACGTGCCCGTCGGCATCGTCGCGCTCGCCCTGGCGTGGCGGTCGGTGCCGTCGACCCGCTCGGCCGAGCCGGCCCGGATCGACACGCTCGGCACGATCCTGCTCGGCGTCGCGGTGCTCGGCCTGCTGCTGCCGCTGACCGAGGGCCGCGCCCTCGGCTGGCCGGTCTGGAGCTGGGTCCTGCTCGCGATCGTCGTGCCCGCCGTCGCCGCGTTCGTCGCTGTCGAGCGGCGGCTGGAGCGCACCGGGCGGCATCCGCTGGTGCCGCCGACGCTGCTCCGCCATCGGGGCATGCGGCCCGGCCTCGCCATCGCGATGCTGTTCTTCAGCGGCTTCGCGGCGTTCCTGTTCGTGGCCGCGATCGCGTTCCAGACGGGCGCCGGCCTCAGCCCGCTGGGCTCCGGGCTCGCACTCATGCCGCTGGCCGTCTCGTTCCTGGCCGCCTCGCTCGTCAGCGCCGCACTCACGGCCCGGCTCGGCCGCGACGTGATCGCCGTCGGGGCGCTGCTGCAGGCCGTGGGCCTGGTGGCCCTCGGTGCGACGCTCTGGAGCGACTGGCCGAACGTCGACGCGGTCACGCTGGCGCTGCCGATGGTCGTCGCCGGCTTCGGCCAGGGCCTGATGCTGAGTCCGCTCTTCGGGTTCGTGCTCGCAGGCGTCCCCGCCCACCGCGCGGGCGTCGGGAGCGGCATCCTGACCACGACCGCCCAGTCGGCCCAGGCGATCGGCGTCGGGACGATCGGGAGCCTGTTCCTGTCGTTCTCGGCCGCCAACTCGCTGGGGATGCGGGACGCCTTCGTGATCGTGCTGGCGATCCAGGCCTCGATGGCCCTCCTCGTCATCGCCGCTACCCGCGGACTGCCCGACCCGGCCGCCGCCAGGGCCGAGGCGGAAGCCGCCGAAGCCGGCGACGCTCTCGAGATCGAGCTCGTGGAGGCGGCGTAGCGGGGCGTTACGGCGGTTTGCTGAGCCGGCGGGTTCCCCGTGCCAGCGTTGAAGGGTGCGGCGGCTGGGGTGTGGGCGGTGCAGGCGTGGCGGGGGAGGTGGGTTGGGTCGGCATCCGCGCCCTCCAGGCCGGTCAGCCTGGGATCCATTGGCACCACAGTTGGTCGTCGCCGGCAACGGCACCATCACCACAGAGCTTCTGCCCGACTGACGACCGACGGATTCCGTCCGGCTTGGCGGCTATCACTGGGGCTGATGCTGTTGCCGCTGACCATCGACTGGACTGCCGTCGGCACGCTCGCCGTAGCCGGGAAGGCTTGTGACGCGTGGCCGGGCCAGAGCCAGACGGTGACGCGGTAGCCGACCCTGATCTCTTCGGTGCGTCGTCTGGTGCGGTCGATGCAGGTCGCGCACACGGGCCGCTTCAGCGGCAGGCCGCGGGCTTTTGTAGAGGCTTTTACCAGCGGGTCTAGCCCCCGCCCGCCAACCACGTAGAGGGCCACCCCGAGCGCTGCGGCGGACCACGACCGCAAAGCCGCTCCCCCGATCTAGGGTGTCGCCATGCCTCCCTACGAGCGGCCGCCCAGCCTGGACGACGGCACCGCGATCGAGCGGGTGCGCGCGATCTGCCTCGCGCTGCCGGCTGCCACGGAGCGGCCCAGCCATGGCTCCCCCACCTTCTTCGCCGCGAAGCGGTCGTTCGTGATGTTCATGGACAACCACCACCGGGATGGCCGGCTGGCGCTCTGGTGTGCCGCCGCCGCGGGCGTGCAGGCAGCCGTGGTGGACGCCGACCCCGAGCGCTACTTCGTGCCGCCGTACGTGGGCCATCGGGGCTGGATCGGCGTGCGGCTCGACTGCGGGCTCGACTGGGACGAGCTGGCGGGCGTGATCGAGGACGCCCACGAGGCGGTCACGGGCGCACCAAAAGGGGTCTGACCCCGCCTGGTGCGCGCGGGCTACTCGTACTGCAGCGCGTCGAGCACGTTCAGGCGGGCGGCGCGGCGGGCCGGGAAGGCGGCGGCGACGGCGCCCGCGATCGCGGCCACGATCAGCGAGACGATCACCTGGCCGTACGGGATCGCGAACACGATGCCCGACGAGCGGAAGCCGAGCGAGACCACCCAGGCCAGCACGATGCCGATGACGATGCCGAGGATGCCGCCGATGATGGCGGTGATGACGCTCTCGTAGAGGATCGTCTGGCGCAGCTGGAAGCGCGTGGTCCCGATCGCACGCAGCATCCCGATCTCACGCGTGCGCTCGAACACGGACAGCGCGAGCGTGTTCACGATCCCGAAGAGCGAGATCACGACGCTCATCGCGAGCAGGATGTAGAGCAGGTAGAGCAGCTGGTTGATTTGCTTCGAGAACGACGCCTTGAACTCGGCGTTCGTCTGCACGTTCACGTCCGGGAACGGTTTCAGCGCCGTGCGCACCGCCTGCGTCGTCGCGTCATCGTTCGCGCCGTCGGCGTAGCGCACCAGCAGCACCTGCGGGTTGTGGTCGGTGGTGAGCTCGGAATACGTCCCCTGCGACACCATGAACCCGCTGAAGAGGACGGGATCCTTGTACTGGCCGATCACGTGCAGGTCGACGTGGCGGCCGTCGATGCTCGTCACGTCGAAGCTCGACCCGGGGGAGAGGTGGTGCGACTTCGCGAACTGCTCCTCGATGAGAGCATCCCCCGCACCGAGCCGCCCGAGCAGCGCGTCCGACCCGCCCTTCTGCCACTGGATCGAGTACAGGCGCGGCAGCGTCGCCGGGTCGATGCCGTTCGCCTCGTCCGTGCCGCCGTTCCCGATCTTGACCTGGGTGAAGGCGATGCCGACGGCCGTATCGACGCCCGGCACCTTCTGCGCCGCCTTGACCGCGTCGATCGGTACAGGATTGCCCTGGCTGTGGCTCTGGATGATCAGGTTCGAGGTGATGCTCTTGTCGATCGAGCCCAGGAACGACTCCTTGAAGCCGTTGATCAACACCGAGAAGAAGACGACGAGGCCGATGCCGATCATGAGCGCGGCGGCGGTCACCGCGGTGCGGCCGGTGTTGCGGGTGGTGTTCTCGCGCGCGAGCCGGCCCGACGCGCCGCGGCCGAGGCTGAGCGGCCAGCCGATCGCCCGTGCGAGCGGCCGGATCAAATAGCGCGACACCATCGCGAGGCCGATGAACGAGAGGATCGCGCCGCCGGCGATGGTGAGCAGGCGCTGGGTCGTCGGTCCGGAGCCGGTCACCCCGGCGAAAACGAGCAGGATGCCGGCCACGAGCGCCAGCCCGGCGATGTAGGGCGTGAACCGGCTGAGCCACGTCCGCGGCAGCACGGCGCCCTCGCGCAGCGCCGCGATCGGCGGCACGCGGGTGGCCCGGCGGGCGGGCGCAAACGACGCCGCCAGCGTGACGCCGACCCCGACGGCCAGTGGCACGATCACGCCCGGCCAGAGGTGGACGCTGATGCCCGCCAACGGCAGGCCGAAGCCGACGGCTTTGAAGAGCGCCCCGAGCAGCTTCGCGAACCCGACGCCGGCCAGGATGCCGAGCACCGAGGCCATCACGCCGACCATCAGCGCCTCGCCGAGCACGGTCGTCAGCACCTGGCGGCGCATCGCGCCGATCGTGCGCAGCATCGCGAACTCGCGCATGCGCTGTGCGACCGTGATCGAGAAGGTGTTGAAGATGACGAAGGCGCCCACGAGCACCGCCGCGCCGGCGAAGGCGAGCAGCGCGGGCGTGAAGAACGAGTTGATGGCGCCCGAGATCTCGTCGGTCTGCTCCTTCGCCGCCTCGGCGCCGGTCTGCACCTTCACCCAGTGCGGCAGCCGAGCCGCGACTCGCTGCTTGAGCTGCTTCGGCGAGATGCCGGACTCCCCGTCGACCGAGATGGTCGACGTCTTGCCGACGCGGTCGTACCAGCGCTGCGCGTCGGCGAACGTCGTCGCGACGACCGTCGCGCCGCCGATCGACGACACGTTGCCGAAGCGGAAGACGCCCACGATCGTGACCGGCTGGACGCCCTGGAGCGTCGTCAGCCCGACCTGCTGGCCGACGTGCAGGTGGTGGTCGTCGGCGAGCTGCTGGATCAGCGCGACCTGGCCGGGCGCCTCCGGGTAGTGGCCTTCGACCAGCGTGTTCTGGTTGAACGGCTTCGGCAGCGTCGAGACGACCAGGTTGGGGGCGCCCCCCTGCGACGCCACGAACTTGCCGTCCACGACCAGCGACCCGATCCCCTGGATCTGGCCCTCCGCCTTGGCGACTCCCTGGATCTGGCGCACCTGCTGGATCAGCGAGGCCGGCAGCGGGCCGACCTGGGCCTGGCCGTTGCCGTTCCCGAAGGCCGGCCGGCGGCTGAGGTAGACGTCCGTGCCGGCGAAGCTCGTGCCGAAGATGTCCGAGAAGGCGTTTCGGATCTGGTCGGTGATGACGAACGTCCCCGCCATCATGGCGGTGCCGAGCACGATCGCGATCGCCGTCAGCGCCGTGCGGAGCTTGTGGCTCGCCATGCTGCGCAGGGCATAGCGGGTCATCGCGCGCTGAGGTCGGCCATGATGGCCATGATGTCGCCGGCGTCCCCGCAGGGCGCGTCGCGCACGATCAGCCCGTCGGCCAGGAACAGCGCGCGATCGGCGATCGCGGCCGCCCCGGCGTCATGGGTCACCATGACCGTCGTCTGCTGGAAAGAGTCGACCGCCTCGCGCAGCACGGTCAGGATCTCGCCGCCGGTGGCCGAGTCGAGGTTGCCCGTCGGCTCGTCGGCGAAGATCACGGTGGGCCGCGACACGAGCGCGCGGGCGATCGCGACGCGCTGCTGCTGGCCGCCCGAGAGCTCGGCCGGCCGGTGCCGCCGGCGGTCGCCAAGGCCGACCCGGTCGATCACGGACTCGACCCACTCGGAGTCGGGCTTCGTGCCCGCGATCTGGAGCGGGAGCAGGATGTTCTCCTCGGCCGTCAGCGTCGGCAGCAGGTTGAAGAACTGGAAGATGAAACCGATGTTGTGGCGCCGCAGCAGCGTCAGTCGCTTGTCGTTCAGCTCGGTGATATCGGTGCCGTCGATCGCGACGGTGCCGGTCGTCGGCCGGTCGAGCCCCGCCAGGATGTGCATGAGCGTCGACTTGCCCGACCCGGACGGGCCCATGACCGCCGCGAACTGGCCCGCGGGCACGTCCAGCGAGACGCCCTTGAGCGCGTCGACGGCGGCATCGCCCTCGCCGTAGCGGCGGGTGACGTCGGTGGCGGCGATGACCCCCATCAGGCCGGCGCCGCCTCCTCGCCGAGCCGGGCGGCCTCGGCGGTGCAGAGGGGCAGCAGCAGGGCGTAGAGCTGGCGCACGCCGTCGTCGGAGAGCGGGCCGCCGTTGCGCGCGATCGCGCGGGCGATGACGTCCTGCTCGCGGGCGCCGTCGAACAGCGGCAGGCCGCTCCGGCGCTTGTGCGCGTGCAGCTCGGCGACCAGCTTCAGGCGGTGGTTCACCGCCTCGAGGACGCTGTCGTCGGCGGCCGAGATCCGATCCCGGTAGGAGGCGAGCACGGGGTCGTCCATGCCGCAGGAGTCTACGCAGGCGTCCCCGGATCCGCGAAGGTCGCCCCGGGTCAGGAGACGAGCAGCGCGAGCGCCAGCGCGAGCGCGTTCAGGCTCATGTGCACGCCCATTCCCGGCAGCACCGAGCCGCTCTTCAGCCGCACCCAGCCGAGCGCGAGACCGGCGATCGCGACCGGGATCAGCAGCACCGGCAGCCCGTGCGCGAGGGCGAAGAGGGCCGCCGTCAGGGGCAGCGCGTAGCGGCCGAGCGTGGCGAAGCCGAGGCCGCGGAACACGAGCTCCTCCGCGAACGGCGCCACGACGACGAGCCCGACGATCGCGATGCTAAGGACGGCCCACTGATGGGTCGTGCGCGGGTCGTGGGTCGGCGCGATCCCCTGTCGTTGGCTCGCGTGCAGCAGCGGCTCGAGGGCGAAGTTGGCGACGATGATCACCCCGAGCGCGGCCAGCCCGAGCCGCACGGCCGACCGCAGTGGCGTGCGCACGATCGCGAGCGTCGGCTTGATGGGCCGCCGCGACATGCGCACGGCGAAGAGCACGTAGCCGATGAGGACGAGATCGACCACGATCGTGCCGACGATGGCCGAGGCGCTGTAGACGGCGTTTTTCGACGACGAGGTGGACGTCAGCGCGGCCGCGACGAAGTTCGCGATGAAGAGCAGGGCGGGCGCGGCCATCCACCACGGGGAGACGCGGGGAGCCGGCTCGGCGGTCAACGAAGCGCCTGCTCCAGGTCCGCGATCAGGTCGTCCACGTGCTCGCACCCGACCGTGAGCCGGAGGTCGCCCTCGGCGATGCCCGCGTCGGCCAGCTCCGCCGCCGAGAGCTGGCGGTGGCTCGTCGACGCCGGGTGGGAGATGCACGTCTCGAGACCGCCGAGGCTGGTCGCGCGCAGGCAGAGCTCGACCCGGTCCATGACCGCCTCGCCGCCGGGGCGGCCGCCCTCGACCTCGAAGCTCATCAGGCCGCCGAAGCTGCGCAGGATTCGCCGGGCGACGTCGTGGGACGGGTGTGACGGAAGGCCGGGGTACATCACCCGCCGCACGCGCGGGTGGCCCTCGAGGAACGTCGCGATCGCCATCGCGTTCTCGGCGGCGCGCTCGACCCGCAGGTGCAGCGTGCGCACGCCGCGGCGCACGAGCCAGGCCGAGTCGGGGGCGAGCGTGGCGCCCAGCTCGAGCGAGCGCTCGGCGAGGCGGCCGATCAGCTCGGCCGAGCCCGCGGCGACGCCCGCGAGGACGTCGGAGTGGCCGTTCAGGTACTTGGTGGCGGAATGGAAGACGACGTCGGCGCCGTGGTCGAGCGGCCGGCAGCCGATCGGGGTCGCGATCGTGTTGTCGACGACGAGGCGGGCGCCGGCGGCGTGCGCGACCTCGGCGACGGCGGGGATGTCGGCCACGGCCAGCGAGGGATTCGAGACGGTCTCGCACACCACGAGCGCGGCGCCCTGGGAGGCCCGCCGCAGCGCGTCCATGTCGCAGATGTCGACCAGGCGGCCGTCGGGCCGGGTCGCGGCCATGTGGTGTGTCTGGCCGTAGATCTGGGTGGCGGCGACCATGCCCGCGCCGGGCGGTGCGAGCTCGGCGACGGCCGCCGAGAGCGCGCCCATGCCGGAGGCGAAGCAGAGCCCCGCCTCCGCGCCTTCGAGCTCCGCGACGACGGCGCCCAGCTCGTCGGTGGTCGGGTTTCTGATGCGCGTGTAGAGGTAGCCCTGGCTGGCATCCCCCATGACCCTCCCGAACTCGTCCGCGTCGACGAACTCGTAGATCACCGAGCGGTGCACGGGCGCGATCACGGGGACGCCGGCGAGCGCCGGGAGCCGGCCGGCGTGGATGGCCGCGGTGGCGGCGTCGCGACGGGAGGAGTCGGTCACAGCAGGTCGAGCACGTCGGTCAGCGCGGTGATCGTATCCGCGCCTCCGGCGCGGCCGCCACGATCGACGATGCGCACGTCGATCCCGGCCGCCCGGGCGCCGACCCCGTCGGTCTCCTCGGTGTCGCCCACGTGGAGCGCCCGCTCGGGTGCGACGCCGACCGCCGCGAGCGCGGCGTGGAAGATGCGGGTGTCAGGTTTCGACGATCCGATCGCCCCGGACGAGAGCACGTGCGCCACCTCGATCCCGGCGGAGGCCAGCGCCTCGGGGAGCGAGCAGTCCCAGTTCGAGACTACCGCGACACCGACGCCGGCAGCCGCGAGGCCGGAGAGGAGAGGCGCGACGTCGTCGTAGGCGCGGAACGCGATGGCGTCGATCAGGAGCGTCGCGGCCAGGACCGGGTCGGCGTCGATCTCGAGCTCCGCGAGCACGATCGCCGCGCACCGCGACCGCAGCTCCGCCACCGTTTCGCCGTCGGCGCCCTCGTGGCAGTGGTCGGCGTAGTAGGTCATCTCCGCGCGCAGGGCGCGCTCGGCGGCGGCGACGCTGATCTCGGCGCCGAGATGGCGGCGCACCGACTCCCGCAACCGCTCGAACGGCCGGTCGATGTCGATCAGCGTCCCGAAGGCGTCCAGCAGGACGGCGTCGTACCGGCTCACCGGATCTGCAGCGACGGGTGCAGCAGCCGGGCCAGGTCCCGGATCTCGGTGGCGACGCGTGGGCCCGTGTCGGTCAGCGCGCCCTCGTCGACGAGCGTGAAGCGGCGATGCTGTACGGCGGGCAGGCCGCGCGTCGCCTTGCTATGGCGCAGGCCGGCCAGGGTCACCCCGCGGCCGGCGATGGCGAGGTAGAGCTGCGGCGCGCCCGCCCGCAGCTTCGCCAGCGGGAACGACTGGCCCGGTACGGCGTCGGAGGCCACGTTTGCGCCGCCCGCCGTTGCGATCAGCCGGGCCGCGATCCCGGACGGGTCGATGGTGTAGAAGAAGCCCTCGTCGACGAACACCGGGACGGGCGCCTCGCCGCCGATCGCGTCCTTCACCGCGCCCAGCTGCGACTGCATGTGCTTCACGAGCGCGGCCCCTGCGGAGGCGTTCCCGGTCAGCGCCCCGACCTGGTCGACGTCGTGCTCGATGCCGGAGATCGTGCCCGGCCCGGCCACGTACACTGGGACGCCGACGCCCTTCTGGATGGCCGCGGCCGCGCCCGCCGACGTCCCGTTCGGCATGAGCACGAGGTCGGGGTGGAGCTTGCGCAGGCGGGCGACGCCGGGCGTCTTGCCGGCGCCGGCCGCGTGCGGCAGCCGCAATGCCGCCGCCGGGTACTGCTCGCGTCCACTGCCGGCCACGACCAGGGGGCCGGCGCCGACGGCGAAGGCGGACTCGGTCAGGCCCGGGTCGAGCGAGACGACCCGGCGCGGCTGCGACTCCATCGTGACGTGGCGGCCGATGCCGTCGGTGACGTCCTGGGGGAAGGACGGCAGCGAGCCGATCGGCTCCGGCCTGAACCCGCACCCGGTGGCCACGAGCAGCGGGACGAGCACGGCCAGCAGGCGGAGTCTGCGCACGAAGGGGAGATTCTAAACTCCGCCCATGCGTACGCGGCTCAGCCTGCTCTGGGGGATCACGGCCGTCCTGGCGGCGGCGGTGCTCGTGTACGGGCCGGCCGAGCTGGCCCGCCGGGCCACCGGCCCGGGCGAGCCGGTGAGCTTCCTCACCCAGCCCCAGGAGGGCTGGGGGTTCATGCTCGACGCCCTCGACGCGATCGGGTCGGCGCGGGCCGGGTCGCCGGGCCGGGCCAAGGCGCTCGCGGTGCAGGCGTTCGCGGGCACGACGGTGCTCCCGGTGCGGGTCGACCTGCTCTACGTGCCGAACCTGCGGGTGCCGCTCGGGGCAGGGAGGCCGCCGCTCGTGGCGAAGGCGAAGCTCGTGTGGAGAGTCTCGGGGCAGACGCGTCCCGGCGGCCGCGTGCACACCGTCGGCCTGCTGGACTTCGTCACCGGCCGGCTGACGTACCGGGTCGGGGCGGCGGCCGCATGAGCCACCACGCCACTGTCGCGCTGATCGTCCTCGCCGCGGGACTTGTCGCGATCCTGATCGTCGACCGGATCATGCAGCGTGTCGGCAAGCGGGTCGCCGAGCACCTGCCGGTCGCCGACCAGGCCGTCTTCGCCACCCGCTACAGGCTTCTGCGGCGCGTGTCGGAGGCCGTGATCATCCTGATCGCGGTCATCATCGTGCTCTGGTCGTTCGACTCGACCCGCTCCGCGGCGCAGACCGTCCTGGCCTCGTCGGCGGTGCTCGGATTGGTGGTTGGCTTCGCGGCGCGCTCGACCCTGGCAAACTTCGTGGCCGGGGTGATGATCGCCATCAACCAACCGGTGCGGCTCGGCGACCGGATCAGCGTGGGCGACGCCGAGGGTACGGTCGAGGACATCGGCCTCGCCTACACACGCCTGCGCACTGCCGACAACCGGCGCGTGCTGATCCCCAACGAGGAGCTCGCGAACTCCCGTGTCACGAACATGACCATCGTCGATCCCATCTCGCTCGCCCAGGCTCGGCTGACATTGCCGCCCACGGCCGACCCCGCCCGCGTGCGCGCGGTCCTCGACGAGCAGGCCGACGCTGTTCCCGGCCGCGTCACCGACCGGCCCGGGCCCGGGTCTGCGGTGGCCGAGGTGACCGCCGAGGGCACGACCTACACGGTCGGCGTGTGGATGCCCGACGCGATCCAGGCGGCGACGGCCGCGGCGGCGCTGCGCGTCCAGTGCGTCACCCGGCTGCACGAGGAGGGCATCGTGGCGGAGGCCGTCGACGAGGTGGCGGCGTCGTGAGCGGGCCTCCCGTCCAGCCGCCGCGCAACCAGTACGACGACGTGCTCGGCCACGTCGCCGCCCGCCGCCGCAAGCGCCGTGCCATGGAGCGCCGGCGCGGCCGCCGCTCGCTGGCCGCGACCGCGCTCGTCGTGATCGCCATCGCGATCGTGGCCGTCGTCGTCGCCGGCGGCGTCGGCGCGACCGTCGCCGTGTCGAACGTCCTGAAGGGCGTCGACCTGAAGACGATGAAGCCCAACTACCCGGGCGTCACGACCAAGATCTACGACCGCAACGGCCACCTGCTCGCCCAGATCCCGTCGCTCCAGAACCGCACCCCGGTGGGGTTCAACCAGATCTCCAAGTGGCTCAAGATCGCCACCGTCGACGTGGAGGACAAGCGCTTCTACGAGCACGGCGGCGTCGACTACCAGGGCATCGCCCGCGCCTTCCTCGACGACGTCGAGGCCGGCCACGTCGTCCAGGGCGCCTCGACCATCGAGCAGCAGCTCGTGCGCAACCTGTATCTGACCGACACCCAGACGCTCGACCGCAAGATCAAGGAGGCGTGGCTCGCCATCCAGATGGCCGAGCACTGGTCGAAGGACAAGATCCTCGGCACCTACCTGAACGTGATCTCCTACGGCGGCGTCACCTACGGTTGCGAGGCGGCGGCGGAGACGTACTTCAACCTGCACTGCTCGCAGCTGAACATCCGCCAGGCGGCCCTGATCGCCGGCCTGCCGCAGTCGCCGACGGACTACAACCCGCGCACGCACCCGGCCGCCGCTCTCGACCGGCGCAACCAGGTGCTCGCGGCGATGTACGACCAGGGCCACATCACCCTGGCGCAGTACCAGCACGCCATCAGCCGCGGCCTCGGGCTGCGGCCGCCGAAGCAGTTCACGCGCGTGCGCCAGCCGTACTTCGTCCAGTACGTGCGCGAGCTGCTCGCGAAGCGCTACGGCACCGCGGCGCTCCAGAGCGGCGGCCTCAAGGTGACGACCACGATCGATCCCGGCCTGCAGGCGGCCGCGCACCAGGCGATGGCGACGGAGCTCGATTTCACGAACGCACCGGCGGCGGCGCTCGTTGCCATCGATCCCCGCACCGGCGAGATCCTGGCCATGCAGTCGTCGACCGACTACAAGCAGAGCAAGTACAACCTGGCCGTGCAGTCGCGCCGCCAGGCCGGCTCGACGTTCAAGTCGTACGGGCTGCTCGCGGCGATGGTCGACGACGGCATCGACCCGAACACGACCCTGTACTCGACGGCGCCGCTCGTGAACCAGCCGATCGTGCCCTTCCCGTCGGCGCCGAACGACTACTGGACGGTGAACAACGCCGAGCCCGCGACCTCGGCGGTGCTCCCGCTCTCGACGGCGCTCGAGGAGTCGGTGAACGCCGTCTACGCGCGCCTGGCGATCGACGTCGGCGCCGACAAGGTGGCCAACATGGCCTACAAGCTCGGCATTCCTCCCTCCGACCGCCTACCCGAGACCCCGTCGGTGATCCTGGGCGCGGGCGGCGTCTCCCCGCTCGACATGACCCACGCCTACGCCACCATCGCGGCGATGGGCGTGCGCCGGCCGATGCTCGCGTTCACGAAGGTGGTGCCGTTCAACGGCAAGCCGGTCGTCACGCCGGCCGCGAAGAACAAGGGCCATCGCGTGCTTGCGGACGGGGCTCCGTGGCAGGTGACCCAGTACCTCGATGCCAACGTGCACTCGTGCTGCACCGGCACGGGCGCGAACGTGGCGCTTTCGAATTCGTCGCTGTACCGCGCCCAGGCCGGCAAGACGGGGACGACCGACAACCACACCGACGCCTGGTTCTGCGGCTACACGCCGAACCTGGCGGCCTGCGTCTGGGTCGGCTATCCGCAGGGCGAGATCCCGATGGAGAGCCTTGGCGGAACGATCCCGGGCCCGGCGTTCGGCGGCGGCTATCCGGCCACCATCTGGCGCCTGTTCGCCGCGGCCGCATTCACGAACGAGCCCGGGAAGTTCCCGCCCACCCCGTGGGAGACGACGCCGCTGAACCCGGTGCAGTACCGGCCGTTCACGTCCCAGTTCAGCCTGCCGACCACTACCACCAAGAAGACGCACGGCGGCGGCTCGTCCAGCACCGGGGGCGGCAGCGGCGGCTTCTCGGGCGGCGGCTCGAGCGGCGGCGGCACGTCGGGGACCAACCCGCCGCCGACGAGCACGAGCCCGCCGCCGACCAGCAATCCGCCGCCGACGACCTGATGTCGGTCGGCTCCCGCAAGGACGTGCAGGCGCTGCTCGCCGCCGGGCGGGTCGTGACCGAGGCGCTCGCCCGCATGCGCGCGCTGGTGCGACCCGGCGCGACCACCGCGGAGCTCGACCGGGCCGCCGCCGAGGTGTTCGCCCGCCACGGCGCCCGCTCGGCGCCGCAGCTGGCCTACGACTTCCCCGGCGTCACCTGCATCAGCGTGAACGACGAGGCCGTGCACGGCATCCCCGGCACGCGCCGGATCGCGGCGGGTGACCTCGTCAAGCTCGACGTCACCGCCGAGCTGCGCGGCTATATGGCCGATGCGGCCGTGACGGTGCCGGTGCCGCCGGTGGCGCAGGAGGACGCCGACCTCGTCGCCGCTGCCGAGGCGGGCCTCGCCGCCGGGATCGCCGTCGCCCGGGCGGGGTCGACCACCGGCGCAGTCGGGGCGGCCGTCGAGGCCGAGATCGAGCGGCGCGGCTTCCGCGTCCTGCGCGAGCTGGCCGGGCACGGCATCGGCCGGGCCATCCACGAGCCGCCGAGCGTCCCCAACTTCGGCGTCGCCGGCCAGGGCGCCCGGCTGACCGACGGGCTCGTGATCACCATCGAGCCGATCATCTCGACCCGCACCCGCTCCACCCGGCCCGGCGGTGACGGCTGGACGGTGACGACGGACGACGGCCGCCGGTCGGCCCACGTCGAGCACTCGATCATCGTCCGCCGCGGCCGGCCGCTGATCCTCACAGCGTGAGCTCGCCGCCGTCCAGCCCGCCGCTGCTCCGCCCCGCCGAGGGCCTGCGTCTGATCCTGGAGCACACGCCCGCGCTCCCGGTCGAGGAGGTGGCCGTGTCGGCCGACCTGGCCGGCCGGGTGCTCGCCGCCGACGTCCGCGCCGCCGTGAGCCTGCCGCCGTTCGACACCTCGGCCATGGACGGCTACACCGTCCGGGCCGCCGACCTGCGCGACGGCGGGGTGCCGATCGCGTTCCGGCTCGGCGCCGGCGACCGGCCGCGGCCGCTGCCGCCGGGAAGCGCGGCGGGGATCGCCACGGGCGCGCCGCTCCCGGAGGGCGCCGATTCGGTGGTGCCGGTCGAGGTCGCCCGCGAGGAGGACGGCCGGCTCGTGGCCGATCCGCCGCGGGTCGGCGCCCACGTGCGCGAGCGGGGCGGCGATGTGCGCGAGGGCGACCTGGTCGGCGCGGCCGGGACGCGGCTCGCGCCCGCGCTCCTGGCGGCGATCTCGGCGACGGGTGTCGGCACGGTCACCGTGGCGCGGCGCCCGCGCGTGGCGGTGCTCGCCACGGGCAGCGAGCTCGTCCGGGTGGGGCAGCCGCTCGAGCCGGGCCAGATCTACGAGTCGAACATGACCTCGATCGTCGCCCAGGCCCGCACCGCGGGCGCCGAGGTGGTGGCTGCGAGCATCGTGGTGGACGACCGCGAGGCGACCCGCGAGGCGTTCGCACGCGCGATCGCCGCCGCCGACGTGGTCGTCTCGTCCGGCGGCGTCTCGGTCGGGCCGCACGACCACGTGAAGCCGGCGATGGCGGCGCTCGGCGTGCGCGAGGTGTTCTGGCGGCTGGCGCACAAGCCGGGCAAGCCGCTCTGGTTCGGGGTGGCGGAGAACGGCGCGCTCGTGTTCGGCCTGCCCGGGAACCCGGTGTCGAGCCTCGTCTGCTTCGAGCTCTTTCTGCGCCCCGCCCTCGCGGCGCTCCAGCACGGCCACGAGCCGGAGCGGCCGGTCGCGCGGCTGGCCGAGCCCATCGAGCGGCTGCGCATGCGCGACCACGCCGTCCGCTGTCGCCTCTCCGCCTCGGCGGAGGGCATGCAGCTGCACCCGCTCGGGCCGCAGGACTCGCACCTGATCGTCCACGCCGCCGGGGCGGACGCGATCGCGCTCATCGACGCCGGCGACGGCGAGGCCGCCGCCGGCGACCTCGTGGAGTACGTCCCGATCCGCTAACCGGGGTCAGACCCCGAACGAAAGTGCAACGGACGTGCAACGGCCGGCGTTCGGGGTCTGACCCCGCTTAGCTGGTGAGCGAGACCGTCGCGCCGCCGCGGAGCGTCGCCGACATGCCGCGGGCGTAGACGATCCAGCGGTGCGACGAGGAGTAGAGCGGGTGGCAGGCCGACAGCACGAGCCGCTCGTAGCCCTGCGGGCGGATGATCTTCCAGTCGGTGTTCGGCACCACCTGGTGGTACTGGACGCGGTAGTGGAACGTCGCGTACGGCATCTGGAGCGTGATCCAGTCGCCGTTTCGGATGTCGTTGATGTGCCGGAACCAGGCGCCGAACGTGGTGCGGTGGCCGGCGATCGCCACCGTCGTGCCCTGGCCGGGGAAGTGCGTGTTGGCGTAGTGCCCGGGGCCCTGGCTGAGGTCGTGCAGCCAGTCGGTGCCCTGCACCACCACCACCGAGAGGCCGATGCGGCCGATCGTGAGCCGGCCGAACGGCTGGCCGCCCTTCACCTCGTGGGAGAACTTCGCCGCGTCCGCGCGCAGCGACCGGAGCTCCGTCGCGCGTGTGCGCGCGTCCGCCTGCCCGTGCGCCTGGATCGCCGCCGCGACGGCCGGATCCGGCTTCCAGTGGTCGATCTCGGAGTTGAGCGTGTGCGACAGCTCGTGCTGGCGCCAGTCGGCGTACAGCGCCGTGATCGGGTCGCCCCAGAACAGGATCACGCCCGCGTACACGATCACGAGCGTCCCCACGACCATGAGGACGGTGCCGAACCGGTGCATCCGGCGCCGCCGGGGCTTACCGGCCGGTTCGGGCGGTACCGCCTCCGTGCCCTGGGCCACGTCCTTGTCGGTGCCGGTGGTGGCCATCCTTCTCTGTTATAGCGTCAGGCGCGGGCCGCCGCCGCGAACGGGCGCGTGCGGCGCGGCGTATCTGCCGGCCACCAGCGCGCCGAGCTGCGCGGCCGCCGCGGCCGCGAGCGCGAAGCAGAGCGACACCGCCGGCGCCAGGTAGCCGCTCGCCGTCATCGCGATCAGGGCCCGGAACGTGTCGGAGCCGAGCCCCTGCGCCGCCCACATCTCGACCATGAGCGCGAAGGGCCCGATGAAGCCGAGCAGGTAGACGAGCAGGAGCAGGCGCCGCCCCGACCGGGCCGCGGCGGGCAGATAGAGCCAGATGTGCGCCGCCGGCAGCACCACGATCAGCGCGAAGGGGTTGACCGCGGTGAGCAGGAGTGTCGCCAGCATCAGCCCGAGCAGCCCTCCGGCGAGCCCGCCGACCCGCTCCTCGCCCGTCGTCGTCGGACCGCGGACGAGCCGGGGCCGGGTGACGAAGCGCCAGAAGAGCAGCCCGGCGCCGAACGCGATCAGGATGCCCGTCGTCGTCGCCCCTGTCCGGCCGGGCAGGGGCGGCACGGCCGTGCCGGGCAGGAGCCGGCCGGGAGCGGCCGCGAGCAGCCACATCGCCGCCAGGGTGACGAGCCACGCGGCTGCGCGCCAGGCGAACGCGATCAGCCCGGGCGTCAGCGGCACACGCCGCCGCCGCAGCCGGGCGACCAGGTCGAGCACGCATGCGACGAACGGGGCGACGAGGATCGCCATCGACGCCTCGGCCAGCCACCCGCGCATCACCTTGCCGGAGAGCAGCAGCACCGGCGAGCCGTCGCGCTCGATCGTGGGGGCGCTGTCGAGCTCGGCCACCAGGTTCGCGACGGTCGTCCCCAGCCGGCCGAGCTGGCCGGTGTCGAGGTTCGCGAGCGGCCCGGTGGCGGCGTGGCCCGGCTCGGCGCTGATCGCCAGCGCGGAGAGCCCGTGTGCGAGGAGCGTGCCCTGCTCGCCGGGCGCGTAGGGGACGCCGTAGCCCGACAGCTGGTCGTAGGCGCCGGGGATGCCGGCCGCGCTTCCGTACCAGGTCGAGATCGACTGCCGGGTCGCGGCGTAGAGCGTCGGCGACACGCCCCGGGGCGCGCCGGGCCGGGTGACGATCCGAAGCGGGGTGTCGGCCGGCCCGGCGGCGGATGTGATCACGATCGCGGCCACGATCCGCTTCGCGGGCGGCCAGTGCTGCGCGAGGGCCGTCGCGCCCTGGCCGCCGGTCGTGCCGCCGTCGGTCGAGACCAGGGCGATGCCGCGGTCGTGCGGCACGCTCTGGAGCACATGCCCGAGCTCGACCAGGATGCCGGTCCCCGCCAGGTCGGTGGCGTCGGACCCGTCCCGGTGCACGATCACGGCCACGATCTCGCGGGAGTGTCCGGGCCGGTAGGCGATCACGTCGGCCATCGGCACCGGCTGGGACTGCCAGGGCAGATCGGTCGCAAAGACGATCCGGTGCGGCGTCGGATCGAACTGCTCCAGGTTCGTCTCGACCCAGTCGGCGGCGGCCAGGTCGCCCGGGCTCCCGGGCTCGCAGCAGGCGCCGGCGGTGTCCCGCTCGGCGGTGGCCAGTCGCCCGGTCAGGTTGCCGGCCGCGCTGCCGCTGAACTGGAGCGGGGAGGCCGGTGGCAGCGGCGCCGCGGGCTGGTAGAGCGTCAGCAGCGCGATCAGCGGCACGAGCAGCGAGACACCGAGCAGAAGCGCGTGGAGCGGCCACGACACGAGCGGTCGGTGCGGCCCGCGCCGAACGGGCCTTCTGCGTGCGGGGGCAGCCACCGAAGCGGCGTTTATAGCACACGCGACGGGTCGCAGTTAGGGCTCGACAGGGGCGCCGACGACGGGGTCGCGTACGATTCGGGAGCGCATGCAGACCGAAGCCACGATCATGCTCGTGGACGACGAGGAGTCGATCCAGAAGCTGCTCACATATCCGCTCCAGCGGGAGGGATATCGGGTCGTGCAGGCGCGCGACGGCGAGGAGGCGCTGAAGCGCTTCGCGGAGCAGCCCGTCGACCTGGTCGTGCTCGACGTGATGCTCCCGCGGCTCGACGGGCTCGAGGTGTGCCGGCGGCTGCGCACCGACTCGGCCGTCCCGATCATCATGCTCACGGCCCGCGACGACGAGGTCGACAAGGTGCTCGGCCTCGAGCTCGGCGCCGACGACTACATCACCAAGCCGTTCTCGATCCGCGAGTTCCGAAGCAGGATCCGAGCGGTGCTGCGGCGGGCCACGCTCGTGGCCGAGCGGCGCGAGCAGTCCGACGGCGCCATCGTCGCCGACGGGCTCGCCATCGACCCGGCCAAGCGCACGGTGACGGTGCACGGCGCGCCGGTGCAGCTCACCTACGTCGAGTTCGAGGTGCTGCACACGCTCGCGCTCCACCCCGGCCGCGTCTACACCCGCCAGGCGCTGCTCGAGGCGGTCTGGGGCGACTCTGCGTACCGCGAGCCGCGCACGATCGACGTCCACATCCGGCACCTGCGCGAGAAGATCGAGCCGGATCCGCGCGAGCCCGTCTACATCTTCACCGTGCGCGGCGTCGGCTACCGCTTCCGCGACACCGCTTGACGCGGCCATGAACTTCGCCCGCTCGCTGCGGTTCCGGCTGGTGGTGGTGCTCACCGGGGTGGTCGCGTGCGCGATGGGCGTCGTGTTCCTCTACGTCGTCCCCAGCCTGCGCCAGAACCTGATCGCCGATCGCCAGGCGCACCTCGTGGTGATCGCGCACGGCCAGCAGAATGCGCCCGGACTGAAGGCTGCCTTCTACAAGGGGAAGCACGTGCGCCGCGCGATCCAGCATGCAGCCCACCTCGCCAACGGCACCGGCAGCGGCTATTACCGCGATCCGCTGTCGGGGAAGCTCGGGCCCGTGCGTGGCGGGCCGGCGCCCGTCCTGGCGCGGGGCAGCCGCATCGTCCGCACGGCTCTGCACGGTGGGATCGGGCAGGGCCGCACCCGCGGTGGCGGTGTCGTGGTCGCGTTTCCGATGAACAGCGCCAAGAAGGGCAATGAGGGGGTCGTCCTGCTCTCGCAGGGGGTGGGCGACGTGAACACGGCGGCAACGCTGGTCGAGCGGCGGATCCTGATCGCGACAGCGCTCGCGCTGACCGTCGCGACGATCGTGGGCTGGGGCCTTGCGCTGGCGGTGTCGCGCCGGCTGGGGAAGCTCGAGGCGGCGTCGAGCCGCATCGCCGCCGGCCGCTTCGACCAGCCGATCGGCGACGACAGCCCCGACGAGCTCGGCCGTCTGTCCCGCTCGTTCGACATGATGCAGGAGCGGCTGGCCCAGGTCGACCGTGCCCGGAAGGACTTCATCGCCAACGCCTCGCACGAGCTGCGCACGCCGCTCTTCTCGCTCGGCGGGTTCCTCGAGCTCATGGCGGAGGAGGATCTCGATCCGGCCACCCGCGAGGAGTTCGTCCTCACGATGCGCGAGCAGGTGTCGCGGCTGACGAAGCTTGCGACCGACCTGCTCGACCTGTCCCGGCTCGACTCCGGCGCGGTCGAGGTCGGCAGCGAGCCCGTCGACCTGGCCGCCGCCGCCCGCGGCCTCGTGCGCGAGTTCCGCGGCCTGGCCGCCCGCCACGGCAGCCGGGTCGTGCTGGCGCGGCCGCCGCGCGGCCTGCCTCACGGGATCGGCGACGAGCAGCGCGTGCAGCAGATCGGCCGGGTGCTGGTCGACAACGCCGTGCGCCACAACCCGGAGGGCACCCAGGTGCGCGTCGCGGTCGGCGCCGACGACGGCCATGTCAGCCTCACCGTCTCCGACGACGGGCCCGGAATCGACGCCGACTCGCAGCGGCACCTGTTCGAGCGCTTCTGGCGCGGGCCGCAGGGCAACGCCTCCGGCAGCGGCCTCGGCCTGGCCATCGCGGGCGAGCTGGCGCAGCGCATGGGAGGCGAGATCGCGGTCTCGTCGGGGGACGACGGCTCGAGCTTCGCGCTGCGGCTCCCGGCCGATGGTTTGGGCCGCGACCGGTGATGTTGCTAAGTTTTCGCGCGGCATGCAGAGGGTCAACGTTGGGCACAAGTCGCTCGCCGACTACAACTCGCTGATCGGGCGGACGCTCGCCGAGGAGATCAAGCGCCTCGCCGATTCCTTGCAGGGCAAGCGCATCCTGCACCTGTCGGCCACGGCGTTCGGCGGGGGCGTGGCCGAGATCAACTACACGCTCATCCCGCTCATGATCGACGCCGGCCTCGACGCAGAATGGCGCGTGATCGACGGCCGCGACGAGTTCTACGACGTCACGAAGACGATGCACAACGCCCTCCAGGGCGACGAGAAGGGGATCACCGACCACCAGAAGGCGATCTTCGAGGGGTACAACAAGCTGAACGCCGACGCCCTCACCGACGCCGACGAGTGGGATGTGATCGTCGTCCACGACCCGCAGCCGCTGGCGATGCGCGAGTACGTCGAGACGACCAAGCCGCGCTGGGTGTGGCGCTGCCACATCGACCTCTCGACGCCGAACCCGGAGGTGCTCGAGTTCATCTCGCCGCGCCTGGCCGCCTACGACGCCTGTATCTTCCACATGCCGGCCTACGTGCCCCGCGGCGCCGGGCTGGCCGAGGCCGTCATCTGGCCGCCTGCGATCGACCCGCTGGCGCCGAAGAACATGGCCCTCTCGAGCGACGACGCGGCCTACATCGTCGACCAGTTCGGCATCGACGTCAGCCGGCCGCTGCTGCTCCAGGTGTCGCGCTTCGACCCGTGGAAGGACCCGATGGGCGTGATCGACGCCTACCGGATCGTCAAGGAGACCCACCGCGACGTCCAGCTGGCGCTGGTCGGCTCGATGGCGCACGACGACCCCGAGGGCTGGGAGTTCTGGAACACCACTCGCGACTACTGCGAGGAGGATCCGGACATCTACATGTTCTCGAACCTGAACAACGTGGGCGCCGTCGAGGTGAACGCGTTCCAGGTGTACGCCGAAGTGTGCATCCAGAAGTCGATCCGGGAGGGCTTCGGCCTGACCGTCTCGGAGGCGCTGTGGAAGGCGCGGCCGACGATCGGCGGAAACGTCGGCGGCATCGTTGCCCAGATCGACGACGGGCAGACCGGCTACCTGGTCTCGTCGGCCGAGGAGTGCGCCGAGCGGGTGCTCCAGATCCTCGCCGATCCCGGCTCGACCCGCGAGATGACCCGCCGGGCCAAGGAGCACGTCCGCCGCCGCTTCCTGACGCCGCGGCTGCTACGCGACTGGCTCGCGCTGATGCACCGCATGGCCGGCGACGGCGACCAGGCCGAGCTCGAGATCATCTCCGGCTGATCGGGGTCAGACCCCGAACGGAACTGCAGCGGAAGTGTCACGTCCGACGTTCGGGGTCTGACCCCGATTTGATCCGGGGCGCTAGGGTGCGGGCATGGCCGGCCAGCCGCTGCTGATCGTCTCGAACCGCGGGCCGTGCCGCTTCTCGCGCGGGCCCGACGGCCAGATCGAGGCGGTGCGCGGGGGCGGCGGGCTCGTCACCGCCCTCAGCGGCCTGGCGGCGGTGCGGCCGGTGACGTGGATCGCGAGCGCGCTCTCGGACGTGGACGCCGAGGTGGCCGAGGAGGGGCCCTATCGCGACGGCGACCTGACCGTGCGCCTGGTCGTGCACGACCGCGAGGAGTACGACCGCTACTACAACGTCTTCGCGAACCCGGTGCTGTGGTTCATCCACCACTACCTGTGGGGCCTCGCCACGGAGCCGTCGGTCGACCGCAACGTGCGCCTGGCCTGGGACGCCGGCTACGTGCCCGTGAACCAGCGGTTCGCCGACGCCGTCGTGGCCGAGCTCGAAGCGGCCGAGGGCGACCTGCCGCCGGTGCTGCTCCAGGACTATCACCTGTTCGTCGCGCCGGCGTCCATCCGCGAGCGCGTGCCGGACGCCGTCATCCAACACTTCTCGCACATCCCCTGGCCGATGCCGGACTACTGGCGCGTGCTTCCGCCCGACATCCGCACCACGATCCACGAGTCGATGCTCGCCTGCGACGTGATCGGCCTGCACACCCCCCGCTATGTCCGCAACTTCCTGGCCTCGGTGGCGCATTTCACCGACGCGAAGGTCGACGCCGAGGCGGCGACGGTGCATTTCCGCGGCCGGAAGGTGCGGGTGGTGAGCCGGCCGATCTCGGTCGATCCCGAGGAGTTCGACCGGCTGGCGGCGAGCGAGGCGGTGCAGGCGGAGCGCGAGGCGCTCAAGGAGTGGCGGCCCGAGAAGGTCGTGCTCCGCGTCGATCGCACCGACCCGTCCAAGAACGTCGTCCGCGGCATGCAGGCGTTCGAGCTCTTCCTCTCCGACCACCCCGAGTGGGAGGGCCGCGTGACCCTGCTCGCCAAGCTCGATCCGTCGCGGCAGGACATCCCCGAGTACACCGAGTACATGGGCGCCATCCAGCGGGCGGCCCGGACGGTCAACGACCGCTTCTACACGACGAACGACTGGCAGGCGGTCGACCTGCGCATCTCGGACAACTTCCCGGAGGCGGTCGCGGGCTACGCGGAGTACGACGTGCTGCTCGTGAACGCGATCTTCGACGGCATGAACCTGATCGCCAAGGAGGCGCCGCTCGTGAACGACCGCGACGGGGTGCTGATCCTGTCCGAGAACGCCGGCGCTCACCCGGAGCTGGGCGAGTACGCGCTGACCGTGAACCCGTTCGACCTGCAGGAGCAGGCGGACGCGATCCACACGGCCCTCGTCATGCCCGCCGACGAGCGCCGCCGCCGCATCGAAGGCCTGCGGGCACAGGTGCGCGAGAATGACATCGCCCGCTGGGTCGACTCGCTGATGGACGACCTCGCCCGCGCCCGGCCGGAGGCCGTCGAGCGGTGAGCGCCGTCGTCCAGGTGCCGTGGTGCAGCCGGTTCCACGGCGCCGGCATGGAGGAGGGGCCGCCGGCCGTGGCCGCCGCTCTCGGCGCCGACGGCGTCACGAAGGTCGAGCTCGACATGGAGGCGCCGCCCGAGGACGCGCTCGCCGCCGGCCTCGGCGACATCCAGTCCGCGGTCGCCGGCGCCGGGCAAAACCCGCTTGTCCTGCTCGGCGAGTGCACGCTCACCCCGGCGGTCACGGCCGGCCTTCGGGAGGCCAATCCCGATCTCGTGCTCGTCTGGGTGGACGCGCACGGCGACCTGAACACGCCCGAGACGTCACCGAGCGGCTTCTTGGGCGGGATGCCCTTTGCGGTGCTCCTGGGCTGGTGCCACGACCGCCTGCGCCGGGCGGCCGGGCTCGACCCGGCCCTGCCGGAGGCGCGGGCCGCGCTCGTCGGCGCCCGCGACCTCGACCCGGGCGAGCGGGCCGCGATCGAGCGCTCGCAGCTCGTCGTCGCAGACGACGTGGCCGCTGCGCTGGCCGGTCTGCCGGACGACGCCCCGATCCACCTCCACCTCGACGGCGACGTGCTCGACCCGGCCGACGCCCCCGGCGTCGACTTCCCCGCCCCCGGCGGCTGGAGCGGTGAGCGGCTCGACGCCGAGATGGCCGCGCTCGCCGCCACCGGCCGCGTGGTCGGCGTGAGCGTGTGCTGCGGCAACCCCCGCCGCGACCCGGACGGCCGCGGCGCCCGCGCCTACGCCCGCGCCCTGCGGCCGTTCCTGCGCAGCTGAGGCGGGGCCAGGCCCCATGATGGGGCCAGGCCCCTTCCGCCTTCCCAGTCCGTAGACTTCCGCCCGCATGGGCGAGATCCGCATGATCGACGTCGGCGACAAGCCGGCGACGCGGCGCCGGGCCGTGGCCCACGCCCACGTCGCGATGCCGGAGCACGTCCGCGAGCGGATCGCCTCGGGGACGCTGCCCAAGGGCGACGTCCTCGCCGCCGCCCGGATCGCCGGCATCATGGCCGCCAAGCACACCCCGGACATCGTGCCGCTGTGCCATCCCCTGCCGCTGACCATGGTGGAGGTGACGCCGGAGCTGGCCGACGGCGGCGTCGCCATCGTCGCCGCGGCCGAGACGACCGCCCAGACCGGCGTCGAGATGGAGGCGCTGACGGCCGCGGTCGCCGCCGCCCTGACCGTCTACGACATGACCAAGGGGCTTGACCCGGCCATCTCGATCAGGGACGCGCAGCTGGTGGAGAAGTCGGGCGGCAAGAGCGGGCACTGGCGGCGGGCCGAGCCGTGAGGGCGGCGGTGCTGACCGTCTCCGACGGCGTCGTCGCCGGCACTCGCGAGGACACGAGCGGAGCGGTGCTCGAGGAGCGCCTTCGCGGCGCCGGCTTCGAGATCACGGGACACGGCATCGTCCCGGACGACCGGGGCGACATCGCCGACGCGCTTCTCCACCTGGCCGGCGTCGCCGACCTCGTCCTCACGACCGGCGGCACCGGCTTCGCCCCGCGTGACGTGACGCCCGAGGCCACGGAGGGCGTGATCGAGCGGCCGACGCCGGGCCTCGACGAGCACATGCGCGCCGTCTCGACGGCGATCTCGCCCCACGGCATGCTGTCGCGCGGCAGGAGCGGCATCTGCGGCTCCGCCCTGATCGTGAACCTGCCCGGCAGCCCGAAGGCCTGCGGCGAGCTCTTCGACGCCATCGCTCCCGCCCTCGACCACGGGCTGCGGCTCCTGCTCGACCAGCCCACAGCGCATTGAGCGCGACCGCCGTCTACGCCCGCCGCTTCGTCAGCCTCGTGAAGCTCGAGCACACGGTGTTCGCGCTCCCGTACGCCTACACGGGGGCGATCCTGGCGCTGGGCGAAGTGCCGTCGGCGACCCAGCTCCTGTGGATCACCGTCGCGATGGTGGGTGCCCGCAGCCTTGCGATGGCCCTGAACCGGCTCATCGACGCCGCGATCGACGCCCGCAACCCGCGCACCGCTCGGCGCGAGATCCCCGCGGGGCTGCTCACGCGCAGCAACGTGGTCGCCTTTGCCGCCGCCTCGCTGATCGTGTTTCTCGTCGCCGTCTGGCAACTCGCGCCGATCACACGCTGGCTGTGGCCGATCCCGGTCGCCGGATTCGTGATCTACCCGTACCTGAAGCGGTTCACCTGGCTGTGCCACCCGTTCCTGGGCGTCGTCGACGGGCTGGCGCCGGTGGGCGGCTGGGTGGCGGTGACGAACCACGTCGACCCGACCTCGTTCCTGCTCGGCGGCGCGGTCGCCCTGTGGATCGGCGGCTTCGACATCATCTACGCGACCATGGATCTCGACATCGACCGCGCGCAGGGCCTGCACTCGATCCCGCGCCGCTTCGGCATCGCGACTGCGCTTCGCATCACCCGCGTGTTCCACCTCCTGTCCGTGCTCCTGCTCGTGTGGCTCGGGATCGCGCTCGGCCTGGGGCCGCTCTACTACCTCGGCGTCGCGGTGGTGGCCGCCCTCCTCGCCTACGAGAACTCGATCGTGAGCGCGGACGACCTCTCCCGGGTCGACATGGCATTCCTGACCATGAACGGCGTGATCGCGCTCGTCTTCCTGGCCGGGGTGCTGGCCGATGCCGTCGCCTGAGACTGCCATCCTCTGCGACGGCCTCGTGCGCCGCTTCGGCGAGCGGGCCGCCCTGGCCGGCGTCGACCTGCAGGTTGGCGAGGGCGAGTTCGTCCTCGTGACCGGGCCGAACGGCGCCGGCAAGACGACGCTCCTGCGCGTCCTCGCGACCGTGCTCCGGCCGAGCGAGGGTTCGGTCAGCGTGGGCGGCTGCGAGCTGCCCCGGGCCGCGGACAGGGCGCGGCCGCGGATCGGCTACGTCGCCCACGGGCCGCTGACCTACCCCGGGCTGACGGCCCGCGAGAACCTCGAGCTCTACGCCGCCCTGTACGGCGTGTCCGGCGACCTGGTCGGCCCGGCGCTCGACCGGGTCGGCCTCGACGACCGCGGCCGCGACCCCGTCTCGGAGTTCTCGCGCGGGATGTCGCAACGGCTCGCGCTCGCCCGCGCCTGCCTGCACGGGCCCTCGCTGCTCCTGCTCGACGAGCCCACGGCCGGCCTCGACGCCGACGGCCGCGACCTGCTGCGCGAGGTGCTGGCCGAACCGGGCCGCACGGTGATCGTCTCCACCCACGAGCCGGCCTGGTTCGGAGGCCTCGCGACGAGCGAGGTGCCGATCCGGGCGGGGCGGGCGGCGTGAACCGGCGCGCGTTCATCGCGCTCGTGCGCAAGGACCTCGTGCTCGAGTTGCGCGGCAGCGAGGTCGTGCTCGCGATGGTGACGTTCGTCGTCGCCTCGTTCGTGCTCTTCCGGTTCGGCCTCGGTGGCGGCCGCACCGCCGGCGGCACACGCGCCGCGACGGGACTTCTGTGGGTCGCGATCGTCTTCACCGCCATGCTGGCGCTCGCCCGCACGTTCGCCCGCGAGCGGGAGCACGCGATCTGGGACGGCCTGCTGGCGGCCCCGATCGACCGCGCCCTGATCTGGCTGGCCCGGTCGTGCTCGACGTTCGTCTTCCTGGTCGCGGTGCAGGTGGTGGCACTGCCGGCCTTCTGGCTCTTCTTCCTGCAGGACGGCCCGGCGCCGGACTACGGCGTGCTCGTCGCGGCGGCGCTGCTCGCCGACGTCGGCATCGCCGCGCTGGGGTCGCTGGTGGCCGGGCTGGCGTCGGCCGGACGGGCCCGCGAGGTGCTCCTGCCCGTCCTGTTCCTCCCATTTGCGATCCCGCTCGTGCTGGGCGCGGTGAGCGCGACGACGGGAACGATTCCCCCGCAAACAAGCGGTTTGCACACCGTTGAACGGCTGGGATATCTGGCTCTCTATGATACGGTTTTCGTGCTCTTCGGGTGGGGGCTCTTCGAGTTCGTGGTGGAGGATTAGAGGTGAAGACCATCGCCGCCGCCCGCCTCGACCGTGCCACGTGCGCGGCCCTGGTGGCGGCCGTTCTGATGCCCGTGGCCCTCGGCCTGATCTTCTTCTACGTGCCGAACGACGCCGACCAGGGCTTCTCGCAGCGCATCTTCTACTTTCACGTCCCCATCGCGATGACGACGTACGCCCTGTTCGCCTGGGGCGCGCTGAACGCGGCCCGATACCTGTGGACGCGTGACATGAGCCTCGACCTGCGCAGCTATGTGCCCATGCATCTCGGCGTGATCTTCGGGACGCTGACGCTCGTCACCGGCTCGTTCTGGGCCAAGGTGTCGTGGGGCACCTGGTGGTACTGGGGCAGCACCGAGCTCAACACCTTCCTGATCATCTTCCTGTTCTACTGCGCGTACTTCATGCTCCGGTTCTCGGTCGATCCGGGCGAGAAGCGTGCGCGCTACTCCGCCGTCTACGCCCTGCTCGGGGTCGGGCTGATCCCGATCTCGGTGCTGGCCGTGCACCTGGGCCAGGACGTGATCCACCCGATCACGTTCACCGACCACGGCGCGAACATGGACGGCAGCATGCTCCTCACGTTCCTGATGGCGCTCGCGGCGATGCTCAGCCTGGCGGTCGCGATGTACCTGGTCGAGCTGCGCGGCAAGCGCCTCGACGAGCAGGTCACGCGGCTGCGGCGCCTGGCCGAGGGGACGCGTTGATCCGCGAGACATACGTCCACTACGTCGCCGCCGTGTACGCGCTGGCCTGGATCGTCACGCTCGCCTACGTCGTGATCCTGAACTCGAAGCTGGGGCGGCTGGAGCGGGAGCTGGACGAGATCGCCGGGCTCCTGGAGGCGAAGGCCGATGGCTGACGCCGTGGCGCTGAACCTGGTGCTGGTGGGGACGAACCACAGAAGCGCGCCGCTGCGGGTGCGCGAGCGGCTGGCGGCGCACGACCACGGCCGCGACCTGGTCGACCACGTCCTCTCCGCCGAGCCCGTGGCCGAGGCGGTCGGCCTCGCCACCTGCAACCGGTGCGAGCTCTACCTGGTCGGCGCGGATCCCCGGGCGCTGCGCGACGCGGCCGTCGAGCGGCTGGCGGAGCTCTCCGGTCACGAGCGCGAGCGGCTCGAGCCGATGCTCTACGTGCGGGCCGGGGCCGACGCCGCCGAGCACCTGTTCTCCGTGGCCGCCGGGCTCGACTCGCTCGTCCCCGGAGAGGCCCAGATCCTGGCCCAGATCCGCGACGCCTACGCGAGCGCCTTCGAGTGGGGCTCGACCGGCCCCGTCTCGAACCGGCTGTTCCACGTCGCCCTCGAGGCGGGCAAGCGCGTCCGTCACGAGACCGCGATCGGCGCCGGCGGCGCGTCGGTGGCGTCCGTCGCCGCCGAGGTCGCGAGCGAGCGGCTGGGCGGCATCGAAGGCGCCTCGGTCCTGATCGTCGGCGCCGGCCGCGTGGCCGAGCTGGTGGCCGCCAACCTGACCGCCCGCGGGGCCGCCCGGCTCGCGGTGGCCAACCGCGACTCCGGCCGCGCCGCCGCGCTCGCCGCCCGCTTCGGCGGCAGGGCGATCGGGTGGGACGAGCTGGCGCGGGCGGCCGACGAGGCGGACGTCGTCGTCAGCTCGACGGCCGCGCCCGGCTTCGTCATCACGGCCGCCGATCTCACGCCGGGTCGCGCGCGCATGCTGATCGACCTGGCCGTCCCCCGCGACGTCCATCCGGCCGCCGCCGAGGTGGAGGGGACGACGATCGTCGATCTCGACGGCCTCGAGGCCGCAGTCCGGCGCACGCTCGAGCTGCGCCGCGGCGAGAGCGGCCGCGCCCGCGCCATCGTCGCCGAGCAGGCGGCCGAGTTCCGCGACTGGATGGCGGCGCTTCGCGTCGTTCCCGCGATCACGTCGCTGCGCGACCACGCCGAGCGCATCCGGGCCGAGGAGCTGCGGCGGATGGAGCCGCGCTGGGACACGCTCTCGCCGGCCGATCGCCAGCGGCTCGAGGCCCTCACCCGCACGATGCTGAACAAGCTGCTGCACGAGCCGACGGTGCGCCTGAAGGAGCTCGCCGCCGCCGATCGGTCCGGCCCCTATGCGGACGCCGTGACCGAGCTGTTCGGCCTCGCCGCCGGGCCGGCCGCCCCGGAATGATCCGGCTGGGCACGCGGGGAAGCACGCTCGCGATCGCACAGGCCCAGCTCGTGGCAGACGCGCTGGACGATGCCGAGATCGTCCCCATCGCCACGGCCGGCGACCGCGACCGTCGGTCCGCCCGCTTCGATCAGATCGGCGACGGCCGCGGCGTCTTCACGCGCGAGATCGAGCGGGCGCTGCTCGCCGGCCAGGTCGAGGCGGCCGTGCACAGCGCCAAGGACCTGACCGGCGAGATGCCGCCGGGGCTCGTGGTCGCGGCGCTGCTCGAGCGGGACGACCCGCGCGACGCGGTGTGCGGCCCGTTCGCGAGCCTGGACGAGATTCCCGACGGGGCCCGCGTGGGCACGTCGTCGGCCCGCCGCGGCGCCCTCCTGCACGAGCTGCGGCCCGGCCTCGCGGTCGTCCCGCTGCGCGGCAACGTCGACACCCGCCTGCGCAAGCTCGACGCCGGCGAGGCCGACGCCATCGTGCTGGCGGCCGCCGGCCTGCGCCGGCTGGGGCTGGCCGAGCGGATCGCCTTCCTGCTCGACCCCGAGGTGTTCGTGCCCGAGGCGGGCCAGGGCGCGATCGCCGTGCAGGTTCGCGAGGGTGAGGAGGGGCTCGTCTCCGCCCTCGACCACGCCCCCACGCGGCGGGCGGTCGAGGCCGAGCGCGAGTTCGCCCAGAGCGTCGGAGGGGGCTGCAGCGTGCCGGTGGCGGCGTACGCCTGGGACGGCCCCGACGGGCTCGAGCTGCGCACGTGGGTGGCGCGGTGACCGTCTACCTCGTCGGCGCCGGTCCCGGCGACCCCGGCCTGCTCACGGTGCGCGGGCGCAAGCTGCTCGAGGCGGCCGACGTGCTCGTCTACGACCGCCTGGCCGATCCCCGCATCGTCGCCCTGGCGCCCGATTCGGCGCAGCGCATCTACGTCGGCAAGCAGCCAGGCGACCACGCGATGACCCAGGACGTCATCAACGCGCGCCTCGTCGAGCTCGGCCGAACGCACGCGACCGTGGTGCGGCTGAAGGGCGGCGACCCGTTCATCTTCGGCCGCGGCGGCGAGGAGGCGCTCGCGCTGGTCGAGGCCGGGATCGCCTTCGAGGTCGTCCCCGGGATCTCGTCCGCCTACGCCGTCCCCGCCTACGCCGGCATCCCCGTGACGCAGCGGGGCAGCGCCGCCCAGGTCACGTTCGTCACCGGCCACGAGGACCCGACCAAGCCCGGCAGCGACCTCGACTGGGCGTCGCTCGCGGCCACGCCGGGGACGCTCGTCTTCCTGATGGGCGTCGGCGCGCTGGCCGCGAACGCGCAGCGCCTGATCGAGCACGGGATGAGCCCCGATACGCCCGCCGCGGTGATCTCGAACGGCACTCGCCCGGCGCAGCGCACCGTCGTCGCGCCGCTCTCGGGGATCGCCGGCGCGGCCGAGGGGATGCGCCCACCGGCGATCACCCTGGTCGGTGCCGTCGCCGCGCTGCACGAGCAGCTGGCCTGGTACGAGCGGCGGCCCTTGCACGGCAAGCGAGTCGTCGTCACCCGGGCGCGCGCGCAGGCGAGCGGCCTCGCCGCCCGGCTCGAGGCGCTCGGCGCCGATGTCGTTCAGGCCCCGGCGATCCGGATCGAGCCGCTCCCCTTCGACCCGCCCGACCTCGCCGCCTACGACGTGGTCTGCATGACGAGCGCGAACGGCGTCGAGCGGCTCCTGCCCGGCGACGTGCGGGCGCTCCACGGCGTGTGCGTGGCCGCGATCGGCCCCGCCACGGTGTCGGCGCTGCGAGCCCGGGGGATCGTGGCCGACGTGGTACCGCCGGAGGCCGTCTCCGAGTCGCTGCTCGCCGCCCTCGGCGACATCGCCGGGAAGCGGGTGCTGGTGGCGACGGCGCAGGGCGCCCGCGACGTGCTGCCGGACGGCCTGCGCGAGCGCGGCGCCGCCGTCGACGTGCTCCACCTCTACCGCACGGTGCCCGAGCCGGTGGCGGCCGATGCGCTGCGCGGCGCCGACCTGGTGACGTTCACGTCGTCGTCGACGGTCACGAACCTCGCGACGGCCCTGGGCGACGGCGGCCTCCACGGATTGGCCGCGGCCTCGATCGGCCCGGTGACGAGCGCGACCCTGCGCGAGTGCGGCGTCGAGCCGGCCGTCGAGGCCGATCCGCACGACGTCGGCGGCCTCGTCGACGCCGTGCTGCGCGCGCTCGCCTGAACGGCCGCTTCGCCGCCGGCCGGAGCGCGCCATCCTGCGCCGGGACGGTGACGACCTGTCGCAAGGGTGTCGCGAAACTGCAAATGACACATGTACCACGCGACAAGTGCCCCTCACCCGGAGCACGGCGCCTGGTAGCTTTGGCCGACGGTGGCCGAGCGCGAGACCAGCATCCGCCGCGGCATCGAGGCGCTCCTCACGCTCGCGAGCGACGAGGCCGCCGCCGAGGGCGGCCTGGGCGTGACCCGCGTCGCCCGCATGCTCGGCCGGGAGAAGACCCAGGTCTCGCGGACGCTCGCGACCCTGGCCGAGTACGGCCTCGTCGACCGCGACCCGGACACGCGCGCCTACCGGCTCGGCTGGCGCCTCTACGCGATGGCACAGGTCGCCGGCAGCCGCCACCTGCTCGACTCGGCCCGGCCGTTGCTCGTCGGCCTCGTCGCCCGCTTCGGCGAGGGCGCGCACCTGTCGGTGATGCAGGGCGGCGAGGTGGTGACCGTGCTCTCGGAGCAGTCGCCTCACGCGGTGCGCGCCGTCAACTGGATCGGCCGCAACACGCCGGCCTACTGCACGTCGGCCGGCAAGGCGCTGCTGCTCGACCGGACGCCCGCGGAGCTCGCGGCCCTGTTCGAGGGCCGACCCTTCGTCGCGTCCGCGCCGGCCACCCCGCGCACCGTCGCCGAGCTGGCGAAGGCGATCGGCGCGGCCCGCGAACGTGGCTATGCGATCGCCGACGAGGAGATGGACGCCGGCCTGACGGCCGCTGCCGCTCCGGTGCGCGACTGCCACGACCGGATCGTGGCGGCGCTCAACGTCTCCGGGCCGTCGTTCCGGATGCGGCCGCAGCTCGCGGACGTCGGCGCGGCCGTCGCCGCAGCCGCCGTCGAGCTCTCGGCGCGGCTGGGTCAGGCGGCGGCGGGCGGCGCCTCGGGCGGGATGCCGAGGTCGAGCGGGGGGTCGCCCAGCTCGCGGGTGCGGCGCTCGACGAACTCCTCGAGCTCCTCCCGCACGGCGTCGTCGAGCGGCGGCGGCTCGTAGCACCCGAGCGCCTCGCGCCACAGCCCCTCCGCCCGCACCGCGGCCGTCGGGCTGCCCTTGCCGCTCCAGCGATCGAAGTTGTCGGTGGTGGCGAGGAACGGCCGGTAGAAGCAGTCGCGGAAGTGCTCGAGCGTGTGCTCGCAGCCGAAGAAGTGCCCGCCCGGGCCGACCTCGAGGTGGGCGCCGAACGCGAGGCTGTCCTCGTCGATCACCGTCGGCGCCAGCTGGGCGCGCAGCAGCTTCAGGAGCTCGACGTCCATCATGAACTTCTCGAAGCAGGCGACCAGCCCGCCCTCGAGCCACCCGGCCGACTGCCAGACGACGTTCGCGCCCGCCAGGAACGCCGACATGAGCGTGTTCAGCGCCTCGTAGCCGGCCTGTGCGTCGACGGCCGGGCTGGCGGTGAGCGTGCCGCCACCGGCCCGCCACGGCAGGCCGATCCGGCGGGCGATCTGGCCGGACGCGTACAGGCCGATGGCCGACTCCGGCGTGCCGAAGGCGGGCGCGCCCGACTTCATGTCCGTCGAGGACAGGAACGAGCCCATCACGACCGGCGCGCCCGGGCGCACCAGCTGGAGCAGGGCGACGCCGGCCAGCACCTCGGCCGTCTGCTGGGCCAGGGCGGCGCCGATCGAGACGGGCGCCATCGCTCCCATCAGCAGGAACGGCGTCACCATCACGGCCTGGTTCGCGGCCGAGAACTCGAGCATCGCCTCGAGCATGCGAACGTCGTAGCGCAGCGGCGAGTTCACGTTCACGTTCGCGAACATCACCGGCCGCTCCTCGATCACCTCGCGGCCGCCGAACAGGATCTCGCCCATCCGCACGGAGTCGGCCGCCGCCACCTCGGACATCGGCACGCCCTCGAACACCTTGTCACAGAGCAGGATCAGCGACATGTTCATCGCCAGGTGGCGCGAGTCCAGCTCGGTGTCGTTGGGCTCGCAGATGCCGCCGCCTGGCGTGTCGAGCTCGGGGAACGACTGGGTCAGCATGATGAAGCGTTGGAGGTCGGCCAGCGTCGCGTCGCGGCGGACGCCGCCCATGCGCACGAACGGTGGGCCCTGGGTGGGGGCGAAGATCATCGAGTCGCCGCCGATGTGCAGGTCGTACTCGGGGTTTCGCGCGCGCATGTCGAACTCGCGTGGGGCCTTGGCCACCTGCTCGAGCAGGAAGTCCGGGTCGAACCGCACCAGGGCGTCCTCCACCTCGCAGCCGGCGGCGCGGAAGAGGTCGAGGGCGCGGGGATGGTCGAACTGGATCCCGATCTCGGACACCAGCCGCCGCCAGCCCCGTTCGACCGTCTCGAGCGCCCCCTCGGAGAGGATCTCGAACCGCGGCATCTCGTTGCGGAACACGTGTTGCCTCCAACGTGCCGAATCGCCAACAGGTGTTGCAGATACTACCAGCGGGGCGTAGGATCGCCGCCGTGATCGGGTACGCCTCGAGGCCGGCGTCCGCCGCCGACGACGAGATGGACGCCGCCTCGGCGGGCGGGCTGGCGGCCGCCGTCAGCCGGCGCGAGGTCTCCGCGGCCGAGCTGGCCGACGCGGCGACCGAGCAGGCGCAGACGCGCGGCGCTGAGCTGAACGCGGTCGCGGTCCCGCTCTATGCCGACGCCTCCGCGGCCGCCGCCCGCATCGACGCCCGCCCCGCCGGCAGGCCGCTCGAGGGCGTGCCGGTGAGCGTGAAGGAGACGCTCTGGGTGCGGGGCACGCCGTGCTGCGCCGGCATCCCGCGGCTGGCCGGGTCGCGCAGCCGCTCGGACGGGGCGGTCGCCCGGGCGCTGCGCCGCGCGGGTGCGGTGATCCTGTGCAAGGGAAACGTCGCCCAGCTCAACTGGTACGCCGAGTCGGACAACCCCGTCTACGGGCGCACGGACAACCCCTGGGCGGCCGGGCGCTCGCCCGGCGGGTCGAGTGGCGGCGAAGCCGCGCTCGTCGCGGCGGGCGTCGTCCCCGTGGCGGTCGGCACGGACATCGGCGGCAGCGTCCGCATCCCGGCCGCCTGGTGCGGCGTCTACGGGATCGCGCCGACCCCGGGCCGCCTCAGCCTCGCCGGCAGCCGCGACGACCAGCTCTTCGCCGGCCAGACGCTGATCCAGAACCGCCCGGGCGTGCTCGCGCGCACCGCCGCCGACCTGCGGCTCGTGGTGTCCGTGCTCGACGTCGGACCCGCGCCCCAAACGCCGCCCCGGCCGGTGCGCCGGATCGGCGTCGTACGCGACAACGGCGTGCTCGCCCCGGCGCCGGCGATCCGCCGCGCCGTCGCCGAGACCGCCGACCGGCTGGCCGCGGACGGGTTCGACGTCGTCGACGCCGAGCTCGCAGATGCCCCCGAGGCGTTGGCGCTCTTCGACGCCGTCTTCGCCGCCGACGGCGGCCGCCACCTGCGCCGCATCCTGCGCGCCGATCCGGCCACGCCGGAGATGCGGCGCGCGCTCGCGGCGGCCGCGCGGGCGGCCATCGGCCCGGACGGCCTGCACCTGCTGGAGGAGCGCATCGGCGCGCTCCGGCGCCGCTTCGCGGAGATGCTCGACCGGGAGGGGCTGGACGCCCTGATCGGACCGGCGCACGCGCTCGCCGCGGTGCCCCACGGGGGTGCGCTCGACGTCGCTGCCGGACAGAGCTACACGTCGATCTACAACCTCCTCGGCATGCCGGCCGGCGTCGCGCCCGCCGGGCGGGTGGAGCCGGGCGAGGAGACCGACCGCGCCGGCGGAGACGCCGTCGCCGAGGCGGCGCGGGGTGCCGAGGCGGGCTCGGCCGGGCTTCCGGTGGCCGTCCAGGTGGCCGCCAGACAGGGGGACGATGAAGTCGTTCTGACTCTTCTCGACCGTATTTCGTCTCATTGAGTTATGGCCGGACACCGTGATACTTTTGGCCCTTCCAGCGGTACTCGTGGGCCCGGCGTGGGAGGGAGTTATCTGAGAAGCCGAGGCGAGGTTTGCATGCACCCGTTCGGCCGTTCCTGGACGGAGCGCCGAACCGGTTTAACCAAAACGAAGTGAGGTTTAGCTCGTGAAGGATCTCGAATACCACCTGTACGAGGAAGCGCGGTCGGGCCGGATGACCCGCCAGCAGGTGCTCGTCCGCGCGAGCGTCCTCGGAGTCTCGGCATCGGCGCTCGGCACGATCCTTGCCGCCTGCGGCTCGTCGGCCTCCTCGGGGACGTCGTCCGGCGGATCCACCCCCGCCGGCGCGATCAAGAAGGGCGGCACCGGCATCTTCGGCATCACCTCGCCGGCCTCCGACGTCGACCCGGTGACGATGTTCAACACCGGCGCCATCATGACCACGCAGCTCGCCTGCGACTATCTCGTCTTCCCCGATCCGCAGTACAAGCTCCTCCCGAAGCTGGCGACGAAGTGGGAGTCCGGCTCGACGCCCGACACATGGACGTTCACGATCCGCCAGGGCGTCAAGTGGCAGGACGGCAGCCCGTTCACGAACGACGACATCGTCGCCTCGTTCGACCGCATGCTCGACCCGAAGATCGGGTCGGCGGCCCTCTCGGCGTTCTCGGGCGTGCTCTCCCGCGGCAACGTCGAGAGCACCGCGGCGGACACGATCGTGTTCCACCTCGACCGGCCGTACGCGGACTTCCCGTACCTGGTCTCGGCGTTCAACTACAACTCGGTGATCCTGCCGAAGAACTACCAGATCGGCGACTTCACCAAGGGCGGGATCGGGACCGGGCCGTTCATCCTGAAGACCTTCTCGAAGGACCAGGGTGCGACGTACGTCAAGAACCCGCACTACTGGGATACGGGCAAGCCCTATCTCGACAACGTGAACGTCAAGTACTACACGGACACGCCGCCCATCGTGCTGGCGCTCCAGGGCGGGACGATCAACGTCTTCCCGCAGGTGCCGTACCAGGGCTCGCAGGCGCTCTTCTCCGACTCGAACATCTCGGTCTCGGAGACGCCCTCGAGCGAGTACCGCACGCTCCAGATGCGCACCGACGAGTCGCCGTTCAACGACAAGAACCTGCGCCTCGCCGTCGCCTACGCGCTCGACCGGCCCGGGCTCGTGTCGGGCCTCTTCAACGGTAAGGCGGAGCTCGGCAACGACCACGCGTTCGCGCCGATCTACCCCGGTTCGCCCACGACCGACCAGGTGCCGCAGCGGGTCAAGGACATCGACAAGGCCAAATCGCTCGTCGGCGGGAAGACCGTCAACGTCACGCTCACGACCGAGCAGTTCCTGGAGATCCCCGAGTACGCCCAGTTCGTGAAGCAGATGGTCGCGCCGGCGGGCATCAACGTGAAGCTCGACGTCCAGCCGCAGGGCACGTTCTACGGCACGGGCGCGAACCAGCCCTGGCTGCAGGTGCCCTTCGGTATCACGGACTGGGGCGCCCGCGGGACCGCCGGCCAGACGATCGACCCGGCCTACCTGTGCCGGTCGGTGCCGAACTCGAAGCTCTCGAACTCGGGAGCCTGGAACTCGGCCCACTGGTGCGACCCGAACTTCGACAAGCTCGTCCAGAAGTTCGAGGGCGAGGTCGACCAGCAGACCCGCCAGGGGCTGGCCGTCCAGGCGGCCAAGATCCAGCAGGCCGAGGTGCCTGACGTGATCGCCTACTGGATCAAGGAGCTGCGGGCGACGCGGAACAACGTCCACGGCCTGGCCGTCGGCCCGACCTTCCACCTCGACGCGAGCGCTATGTGGCTCTCCTAAGCCGCCTGACCTGCGGGGGCCGCGCCTGTTCGGGCGGCCCCCGAGGCGGTAGGCTTTCGGCCAGACGATGACCCGGTACATCCTGAAGCGTCTGGGGTTGACCGTGATCACGCTCGTGATCGTGTCGTTCGTCGTCTTCGCGGCCTCGCAGCTCCTGCCCGGCGACGTCGGCCGCACGATCCTGGGGCCGTACGCCTCGCAGCAGCAGGTGGACGCGCTCGACAAGTCGCTCGGCAACGACAAGCCGCTGCCGGTGCGCTACTGGAACTGGGCGTCCGACTTCGTGAAGGGCGACTGGGGCGTCTCGCCGGTGCAGAACGTCGAGGTGCGCCCGCTCGTCCTCGGCCGGCTCAAGAACTCGCTCTACCTGGCCGCGTTCGCGATGGTGCTGATCGTCCCGTTCTCGATCTTCATGGGAGTGGTGGCCGCCCTGAACTACGGGAAGACGGCCGACCGCGCCATCTCGATCATCGGGCTCTCGTTCATCGCCCTGCCCGAGTTCGTCATCGGCGTGATCCTGATCGTCGTCTTCGCCGTCCAGCTCGGGTGGTTCCCGACCTCGTCGCAGGTGCCGGGCACGAACCCGGTCGACTGGTTCCGGCAGCTGCTGCTGCCCGCAATCCCGATCATGTTCGTCCTCTTCGGCTACATCTCGCGCATGGCCCGCACGGGCACGGTCGACGCGCTCCAGGCCAACTACACGCGGACGGCGATCCTGAAAGGGCTCCCCCGCCGGCACGTCGTCTGGCGCCACGTCGTGCGCAACTCCATGCTGCCGACGATCACGGTCGTGAGCGTGCAGGTCGGCTACCTGGTCGGCGGCCTGCTCGTCGTCGAGACCCTCTTCGCGTACCCGGGCATCGGCCAGCTGACACTCGAGTCTGCGACCGGGCACGACCTGCCGACGCTCGAGGCGTGCGTGCTGATGATCGCGATCATCTACTGCTTCGCGAACCTGATCGCCGACCTGGCGTACGGCATCCTCAACCCGCGCGTGAGGCTGGCCTAGATGGCGAGCGTCGAGGGCAGCGGCCTCGAGTTCACGCCTGCTCCGCCGGCGCCCGTCCTCGACGTGCGCGCGGAGCGCCGTCGCCGCCGGCGCGAGCTCTTCCGCGCGCTCGTCCGGTCGAAGACGTTCATCGTCGGCGCCGCGATCCTGATCTTCTGGGTGCTCGACGCGATCTTCTGGCGCGCCATCGTGCCGCACGACCCGCTCGGGGTCGACCCGGTCGGCACCCTCAAGGCGCCGAGCAGCGCGCACTGGTTCGGCACCGACAACCTCGGCCGCGACGTGTTCTCGCGCGTGCTCGCCGGTGCGGCGACCGTGCTCGTGATCGCGCCGGCGGCGACCGCGCTCGGCCTCTTCGGCGGGACGACGCTCGGCCTCATCACCGGCTTCTACCGCGGCTGGGTCGACGACGTCGTCAGCCGCATCGTCGACGCCTTCCTGGCCCTGCCGCTCATCGTCATCACCGTGCTCGTGCTGGCGTCGCTGGGGCGCACCACCCTCAACCTCATCCTCGTCATCGGGATCATCTTCACGCCGCTCATCGCGCGCACGGTGCGCTCCGCCGTCCTGGTCGAGCGCGAGCGCGAGTACGTCTCGGCCGCCCGCCTGCGCGGCGAGCGCGGGATCCGCATCATGGTGTGGGAGATCCTGCCGAACATCACCGGGCCGATCATGGTCGAGGCGACCGTCCGCCTCGCGTACGCCATCTTCACCGCCGCGACGATCTCGTTCCTCGGGCTCGGCCTGCAGGACCCGTCCCCCGACTGGGGGCTCCAGATCGCGAACGGCCGCGCCTACATGCAGGTGGCGTGGTGGATGGTGATCTTCCCGGCAGCCGCGCTCGGGACCCTGGTCGTCGGGGTGAACCTGGTCGCCGACGGCCTGAAGCGGGTGGTGGAGGAGTGAGCGCGGCGCCGCCGGTGCAGACGGGCGCGGTCGAGATCGACGCCCTCACGGTCAGCTACCGCCGCCGCCAGCGCCTCCTGCGCGTGCTCACGGACGTCTCGTTCACCATCAAGCCGGGCGAGGCATACGGCCTGGTCGGCGAGTCGGGCTGCGGCAAGACGACGGTGGCGATGTCGCTCATGCGCTACCTGCCGCCGAACGCGGTGGTCGAGTCGGGCAGCATCACGTTCGGGGGCGACGACCTGCTCGCGGCCGACGAGCGCACGCTGCGGCGCTGGCGCGGCGACCGGATGGCGATGGTCTACCAGGATCCCGGCACCGCGCTCAACCCGTCGATCCGGATCGGCGACCAGATCGCCGAGGTGTTCCGCTTCCACCGCGGGATGGACAAGCAGGAGGCGCGCGAGGCGTCGGCGCACATGGTCTCGACCGTCCAGATCTCCGACGCCGCCCGCGTGCTGCGCCGCTACCCGCACGAGCTCTCCGGCGGACAGCAGCAGCGGATCATGTTCGCGATGGCGCTCGCCACCGACCCCGACCTGCTGGTGCTGGACGAGCCGACGACGGGGCTGGACGCCACGGTCGAGGCCGAGGTGCTCGACCTGGTCGAGAACCTGCGTGACCAGTTCAACACGTCGATCCTCTTCGTCAGCCACAACCTCGGCATCGTGGCCCGCATGTGCGAGCGCGTCGGCGTGCTCTACGCGGGCCGGCTGATCGAGCAGGGCAACGCGCGCGAGGTCTTCCGCGACCCGCGCCACCCGTACACGCTCGCGCTGCTGCGCTGCGTGCCCCGCCTCGGCATGCGCAAGGACACCGACCGGCTCGACCCGATCCCGGGCTCGCTGCCGCCGCTCGGGGCCGACATGCCGGGCTGCGTGTTCGCCGACCGCTGCCCGATCGCGCGCGACCGGTGCGTCGAGTCGCCCCCCGAGCTCATGCCCGTGAGCGAGGGCCACATGGCCCGCTGCTTCTTCCACGAGGAGGTGCCGGACATCCCACCGATGGCAACTGCCTCCCAGGACGACGCGGCGCCGGTGGCCGACGAGGTGCTCCTGCAGGTGTCCGATCTCGTCAAGACGTACAAGTTCTCCGGCGCCGAGGTGGTCGCCGTCGGCGGCGTCGACGTCGAGATCAAGCGAGGCGAGGTGTTCGGCCTGGTCGGCGAATCGGGGAGCGGCAAGACGTCGTTCGCGAAGTGCATCGTCGGCCTGATCGACGTCACCTCGGGCGAGGTGTCGTTCGAGGGGATGGACGTGTCGAAGCCGGCCGGGAAGAGGCCGGGCGAGGCTCGCCGGCGCCTCCAGATGGTGTTCCAGAACCCCGACAACGCCCTCAACCCGACGCACAGCGTGCGGGCGATCCTGCGTCGGTCGCTGAAGCTGCTCGCGGGCGTGCGCGGGCGCGATCAGCAGGATCACCAGATGAACGACCTGGCCCGTTCGGTGCGGCTCGAGCCGCGCCACCTCGACGTGCGCCCGTCGGCCCTCTCCGGCGGGCTCAAGCAGCGCGTCGCGATCGCCCGCTCCTTCGCCGGCAGCCCGGCGATGGTGCTCTGCGACGAGCCGACGTCGGCGCTCGACGTGTCGGTGCAGGCCGCGATCCTGAACCTGCTCGTCGACCTGCAGCGGCGCCAGGGCGTCTCGTACGTCTTCATCTCCCACGACCTCGCGGTCGTCCGCTATGTGTCCGATTCGATCGGCGTCATGTACCTGGGCAAGCTCGTCGACGTCGGCTCCGCGGAGCAGGTGTTCTCGTCGCCGCACCACCCCTACACCGAGGCGCTGCTCTCGGCCATCCCGACGTTCGACATCGACGAGAGCCGGCCGCGGATCAAGCTCTCCGGCACGCTCCCGAGCGCGACCGACGTGCCCAGCGGCTGCCCCTTCCACACTCGCTGCCCGCGGGTGCTGGGCGAGGTCTGCCGCACCGAGACGCCGCCCTGGCAGGAGGATGGCGTTCGCCACCGCTACCGCTGCCACATCCCTCCGCCCGAGCTCCAGGAGCTGCAGAAGACCGCACCCGAGCAGGCCGAGGACGTCGTCGCCTAGGCCGCGGCGGCGGAACTCCGAGCGGACGCCGACCGGCTCGAGCTCACCGACGCCGTTTTGGTCGTCCGGCCATGCCAGGCAGTACGCCGCGAACCGGCCGTCCGGCGCCTCGACGACGCAGTCGAGCGAGTCCCGGTAGGGCCACTCGGCCCGCACGCCGGGGTAGCTCGACTCGGTCACCCGCGACGCGCCCACACGTCCCGGTGGATCGCCACCCGCTCGGGGACGTCCGGGTGGACGTCGTGGTCGAGGTGGTGGTCGTCGTCTTCCTGCCGTGCCGGTGCGTGCCCCAGGCGATGTCGCCGACGTGCCAGCCCGCGCGCACGCCCAGCAAGCGGCGCTGCTCCACGGTCATCCGCTGGATCGCGGACACGATCGGGTGCAAGGCGCACCCGCGCATTATCGGTTGGAGAGGCGGCGGTCACTTTGGCACACATGTGCACCTGCCGTGCACAATATGCGCGAAGTGTGTATGCTTCGCCCATGGAATCCCCGGCGGGCACCCAGGCGGTCGAGCGCGCGGTCGCGATTCTCGAGCTCTTCGACGCGCGGACGCCCGACCTCTCGATCGCCGATGTGGTCTCGGCGCTCGACGTCCACCGCAGCACGGCGTCGCGGATGATGTCCACGCTCGAGCGACATGGGCTGCTCGAACAGACCGACGTTCCCGGGCGCTACCGGCTCGGCCTCGGCCTGGTTACCCTGGCCGGCCTCGTCCTGAACCGGTTCCCCGTGCGGGCGCTGGCGCGGCCACGGCTGCGCGAGCTGCGCGACCAGACGAACGAGACGGCATGGCTGGGCATGCTCGACGGGCACAGCGTGATCTACCTCGACCAGGCGTCGAGCCGGCACGTCACCGTGAACGTCGACTGGGTGGGCCGCCGCCAGGCCCTGACCGACGGCGTGACGGGGCGGCTGCTGCTCGCCTTCCAGCCCGCCGACGTGATCGAGCGGCTGGTCGACCAGGCCGCGCCCGGCGCCGTCGGGCTCTCCGACGTCGAGCTGGCCTCGGTGCGCCGCCGCGGCCACGCCGTCTGCGCGGGCGACACCGACGACGCCTACACCGGCGTCGCCGTTCCCATCCGCGACCATCGCGGCGCGGTCATCGCCGCGATCGCGCTCGGCGGGCCGACCTACCGCGTCAGCGCCGATCGCCTGGAATCCGAGCTCGTGCCGATCGCCCTGCGGGCGGCGGCGCGCGTCTCCGAGGCGCTGGGGCACGTCGCGGCGTGAGGCGGAACCCGGGTCGGGCGTTCTACGCGGTCGCGGCGCTGGACGGCATGATGTTCGGCGTCCTCGCGCTCAGCGTGCCCATGCACATCGAGGCGCTGCACCGGCCGGCATCGCTCGCCGGCGAGGTGCTCGCGACCGGCACCGTGGCTGTGGCGGGAGGGGCGCTGGTCGCCGGGAGGTTGGGCCGCCTCGCCGGCGGCGGCCGCAACCTGCTCGCGGCGGCGCTGACGATATCGGGCCTGGGCGAGATCCTCCTCTTCCTTGCGTCGGCGGCGCCCGCGATGGCGGTCGGTTCGGGCCTCGTGGGCGGCGGCATCGGCCTCTTCTGGGTCGCCAGCCAGACCCTGCTCGGCGAGGCGTCGGGCGGGCCGGGCAGCGAGCGCGCCTTCGCGATGCACTACGCGGCCTACACGCTCGGCGTCGCCGGCGGCTCGACCGGCGCCGGCCTGGTGATCGCGTTCCTGCGCGACGCGGGCGTCGGCGCGGCGGCGGCGTCGCGCTACAGCTACGTCCTGGGGATCGCCGCCGCGGCGCTCGCCGTCACGATCTGGCGTCCGGCCCGGCGGGAGCTCGTCGCCGGCGGCCCGCGGGCGCGGCTTGCGAACGGCCTGTCCCCGCGCGGCGTCGCGATCCAGCTGCCCGACCTGCTGCTGGTGGCGGCGCTCGCACTGCTCCTGCCGCTCGCGCCGATCGTGCTCGCGGGCCGCTTCCACCTCGCGCCGATCGTCGTCGGCATCACCGTCGGCGGTGTCCAGGCCGCCAAGATCGGCGGCGCGTTCGCCGGCCGCATCCTGACCGAGTCGGGCGGGCACCGGCGGGCGATCCTGCTGCTCCTGATCGCCGCCGCCGTGTTGAGCGCACTGCTGGCAGCCGCGGTGCTTGTCGGCCGTGCCGGGATCTTCGTCACCGTGCTCGTCGGCACGGCCTTCGTCGCGACCGGGGCGTGGCCGCTGATCGTCGACTCGGCGCTCGCCCGCACCGAGCCGTCTCGCCGTCCCAGCGCGACCATCGCCTGGAACGTGTGCGAGTACGGGGTGATCGCCGCCGCGACGGTCAGCTCCGGCTGGATCCTGGCCGCCGCCGGCAGCCCGCAGGTGCTGTTCGTGCTCGCGGCGCTCCTGCTGGCGGGAGCGGCGTGGTGCGCGTCGGTCGTCCTGCGCTGGCCCGTGCACGTGCCGGAGGGCTGATCGGCGGTAGGGTGCGCGCATGCCGGCCCCTGACGCCCCGATCTTCGTCACGTTCCTGTCCGACTTCGGCACGTCGGACGACTTCGCCGGCATCTGCCACGGCGTCATCAACCTGATCTGTCCCGAGGCGCAGGTGATCCACGTGACCCATGGCATCCAGCCGCAGGCGATCGGGCAGGGGGCGCGGGTGCTGGCAGGGGCGATCCCCTACCTGCCGGTCGGGGTGCACCTGGCGGTTGTCGATCCCGGTGTTGGCTCCGAAAGGCGTGCGGTCGCGCTGCGGACCGGCGATGGGCGCCGGTTCGTCGGCCCGGACAACGGCCTGCTCATCCTCGCCGCCGACGCGTCCGGCGGCGTCGTCGAGGCGGTCGCGATCACGAACCCGCAGATCATGCTCCAGCCGGTCTCGCGCACCTTCCACGGCCGCGACGTGTTCGCGCCGGCGGCTGCGCGGCTGGCGGGTGGGATGCCGATGTCCGAGCTGGGGCCGCCGATCGACCCGGCCGACCTCGTCCGCCGTCAGACGCCCGACCACCGCATCGAGGGCTCGGTCGTGCACGCGCCGGTGCAGTACATCGACCGCTACGGGAACATCCAGCTGGCCGTCTCCGGGGGCGAGCTCGACGGCCTCTTCCAGCTGGGCCGGATGGCCGAGATCGACACGGGCGATGATCGCTACTACGCCCGCTGCTCGGACACGTTCACCGACGTCGGGCCGGGCGAGTTCGTGCTCTACGAGGACTCGTCGGGGCTGCTCTCGTTCGCCCTGAACCGCGGCAACGCGGCCGAACTGACGGCCACGGAGGTCGGCGCCGAGATCGCGATCGACCTGGCGCCGAGGCTGTACGAAGAATTGACTTGACCCGGCGCCGAAAACGTGCTCTGATGCAGAGGATCGCAACGGCCTTCGCGGAGCGGTAGCACCGTCCCGGAGGCCGTTGCACGTTCGCGGGTGCGGACGCCCGGGCGATACACTGTCCGCCGCCCGGCGAGGTAGCTCAGTTGGTAGAGCACACGACTGAAAATCGTGGTGTCGCCAGTTCGATCCTGGCCCTCGCCATTCGCCTGTGGCCTGCCACACGCCCGTGAGCGTCCGACCGGCCGGGTAGTGACGGGTGTGTGTCGGGACGTGCCAGGAGTGTCCGGTGAGCCCTGGCCCCCTCGGCGCGGCGTGTCGAGTGACACGCCGCCCGGCGGCCCACCGGAATGCTCAACCGACGGAGGCTCGCGGATCCGCGCACGTCTCGCGTCCCCCGTCTGGGGGAACTTTTGCCTGCATCGGGCTCAATTCACGCTGACGATGCCCACCCCGATGAGCGCCAGCGCGATGCCCGCGGCCTGGGGTCGGGAGACGCGCTCGCCGAGCAGCTTCTGCGCCAGGATGACCATCACGACCGGGTACTCGGAGCCGAGCACGGAGACGATCGAGAGGTAGCCGCGGGTGGCCGCGGCTGCGAAGAGCGCGTTCGCGCTGACGTCGAGCAGCCCGATCCCGGCGACGGAGGGGATCCGGTCCAGCGGCATGCGCACCGAGCTGCGCGTGGCGAGCACGCCCACGAGCAGCAGGCGAGCGCGATCGCGCACCCGGCCAGCGCCAGCGCGCCCGGGCGCTCGCCCTGGGCCAGGGCCAGCCCGACCGGGACGATCGCCCCGCACGCGCTCACGGGCGAGACGATGCTGATCGTCCCCGTCACGAGCGCCCGGGAGAACGCCGGCGCGTGTAGACCCCGCACAGGAAGTCGGCGGTGCCCCAGACGGCGCTGGAGGCGAGGGCGAGGCGGCGCTACGCCGTGGGCGCCTCGGGCGCGAGCTCGGCGGCCAGGGCGGCGACGACTGCCGGGTCGTAGATGCGGCCCGCGCCGAGCTTGATGCGGTCGAGGCTGTCCTGCTCGCTGAGCAGGCCGCCGAAGCTGCGCTCGCCGGCCATCGCCAGATACGACTCGACGGCCAGCAGGATGCGGGCACCGGTGGGGATGCGGTCGCCGGCGAGGCCGTGCGGGTACCCGGAGCCGTCGAGGTGCTCGTGGCTCGCCCGCACGATCTCGCGCACGCGCGCGAAGGCCGGGGCCGGGTCGAGCATGTCGGCGGAGCGCTCGGGGTGCATGCGGATGACGGCCCACTCCTGGTCGTCGAGGGGCCCGTCCTTGGTGATGATCTCGTCCGGCACGGTGGCCATGCCGATGTCGCGCACGCGCGTCGCGGTCGCGAGGTCGGACAGCTCCGTTTCGCGGAGGCCCATCCGCCGGGCTACCGCGGCGACGAGGCGCTCGAGCTCCGGCTCGGCGGCGTCCTCCCGGACGTCGACGGCCTCGGCCCCCGCAGGGGCGGGCGCCGCCGCGCCCAGGCGGTCGAGCCGCGAGAGCACGAAGGAGCCGGGGATCCAGGCCTCGCGGTCGGCGCTCATGAACGCGAACCGCAGCCGCCGCTCGGGGTCGATCACGAAGAGGCCGCCCAGCCGCTTCGTGCGGCCGATGCGCTTGTAGGTCAGGCCGAGCGCGGCGAACGCCTCGCCGTCGGCGTCCTGCAGCCAGGTCGCGCCGCCCGACGCGGCCAGGCTGCTGCCGAGCGAGGATGCGCCGGGGGACATGACGACCAGCGTGCGGCCCGCGCCGAGCCGCTCCGCCAGGTCCTCGAGCATCTCCGCCCGAGGGTCGCCCGCACCGTCAGCCTCGATCGCAGCCAGGACGACCGGCCCGCCCTGGACCAGGTCGTCGACTGCGATCCGATCGCCCTGAGGCGACGTCAGCTGGAATGCGGGCAGCTGCTGATCAAGCTGCGGCATCGCTCGTGTTGCCGAACGGGTCGGCGTCGTCGCCCTTCTCGGGGGCGAAGACGTCGCTCGGGTCGTCCTCGAAGGACGGCGCCTCGGCCGTGTGGGCCGGCTCGGCGGCAGCCGGGGCGACCGGAGCAGCCGGCGACAGGCTGGCACGTGCCGTTTCGAGCGAGGCCAGGATCTGCGTCTGCACGCGGTTCGCGCTCTCGACGAGCTCGTCGGCCTCCTCGCGGCGCCGCTCGGCGTCGGCGAGGATCTCGGCGGCGCGGGCCTGGGCCTGCGCCTCGCGGTCGGCCAGCGACTGCTCGAAGCGCTCGCGGTCGACCTGCAGCTCGCCGTCGAAGCGGGCGCGCATGGCCTCGCCGTCGCGGCGGGCCTCGGCCAGGATCGCCTCGGCGCGGGTGCGCGTCTCCTCGAGGTGGGCGCGGGCAGCCTCGCCGGCCTCGTCGAGCATGCGCTCGCGCTCGGCCAGGAGCTCCTCGGTCTCGACCTCGGTGGCGGACTTGAGCGACGCCAGCTCGTTGGCGACGAAGGCGTCCATCGCGCCGATGGTGCGCTCGATCACCTCGCGCAGGCCGTCGACATCGGCGGGCTCGCGGCCGGGGACGGGCAGCTCGACGACGGGCGCCGGCGCGGCCTCGAAGGTCTGGGGTGCTTCGTACAGCGGCTCGGGCACCGGGGCGACGGCAAGGCCCTCGGCCAGCTGGTCGGCGAGGTCGGCCAGGAAGCGGTCGACCTCCTCCGGGTTGTATCCGGTGGGGGTGAGCGTGAACGACGCGTTGCGGATGCTCGCGAGATCGATCATGTTGGATGGGACTCCTCGGGCGCGGTAGGGCGGTCGGGACGAGGGGGTCGTCCTTCAGGGTTATCGGGGCTTCACCCGTCCGGCTTTAGCGGCGATCCCGCCGCGGCCGCTGCTCGGATAGGCTTGCGCGCCGTGACCGCAGCCGCCGACCCCGCCCGCCGCATCGCCGTGATCGGCGCGGCACTCGACCTCGGCTCGGGCCGCCGGGGCGTGGACATGGGGCCCTCGGCGATCCGCTACGCGCGCCTCAGCGAGCAGGTGAGCGCGCTCGGCTACGAGATCGACGACCTCGGCAACGTCGATTCCGAGCTGGCCGAGGCGCTCTCGGAGGGCGACCCCAGCGCCCGCTACTGGGACGCGATCAAGGCGACCTGCGAGCAGCTCGCGCGCGGCGTCGCCCGCGCCGTCCAGGCCGGCGAGCTGCCCCTCGTGCTGGGCGGCGACCACTCGATCGCGGTCGGGACGCTCGGCGGCCTCGCGGCGGCGCACGGCGGCCCCGGTGGCCTGATCTGGTTCGACGCGCACACCGACCTGAACACGCCGGATACCTCCCCGTCGGGCAACGTCCACGGGATGCCGCTCGCGGTTGCGCTGGGGATGACCGACGATCCGCGGTTCGCGAGCGACGCCTGGCCGCTGCCGATGCTGACCGACACGCGCACCGTCCTGATCGGCATTCGCAGCGTGGACGAGGGCGAGAAGCAGCGGCTGCGCGACCTGGGCGTGCACGTCTTCACGATGTACGACGTCGACCGGCGCGGGATCGGGACGATCGTCGAGGAAGCGATCGAGCTCGCGTCCGGCGGCGCGTTCCTGCACGTCTCGCTCGACATGGACGTGGTCGACCCGGAGCAGGCGCCCGGCGTCGGCACGCCGGTGCGCGGCGGGATCACCTACCGCGAGGCGCACCTCGGCATGGAGATCCTGGCCAAGCACGGCGTCGTGAGCTCGCTCGAGGTGGTCGAGGTGAACCCCGTGCTCGACGAGCACAACGCCACCGCCAGCCTGGCCGTCGAGCTGGTCTGCTCGGCGCTGGGCGCCCGCATCCTCTGAGCGCACCAAGCGGGGTCAGACCCCTTTTGGTGCATAACCGGTGCCGGGCGCGGGTTATGCAGGAGAACTCACTCACGCCACCGGGCACGGGGTACACGAGCGCGACCAGGAGAAGCCTATCGGCGTCCTGATGGTGAAGCCCACGATCCCAGCGTAAGCCTCCGGCTCGCGATTGCAGCGGCCCGCCCGGTCGGGGTCAGACCCCGAACGTCGGCCGTTGCAGTTTCGTTGCGCGTACGTTCGGGGTCAGACCCCGTTCTCGGGGACGAACTTGCGGCCCGCCAGGATGTCGGGCAGGTGCTGCTGGTCGACCACGCCGCCGGGGAAGTCGTGCGGGTACTTGTAGCCGACGCCGCGGCCCAGCTTCTGGGCGCCGCGGTAGCTCGCGTCGCGCAGGTGCGCCGGCGGCGGCTGGGCGCCGTGGTCGCGCACCTCGGCCATGGCGGCGTCGATGCCGACGTAGGCGGCGTTCGACTTGGGCGCCCGGGCCAGGTAGACCGCCGCCTGGGCCAGGTTGATGCGGCACTCCGGCAGGCCGACGAACTCCACCGCGCGGGCGGCGGCAACCGCCACCTGCAGCGCCTGCGGATCGGCGTTGCCGACGTCCTCCGACGCGAACACGATCATCCGCCGGGCGATGAACTTGGGATCCTCGCCGGCCGTGATCATCGTGGCCATGTAGTAGAGGGCCGCGTCCGCATCGGAGCCGCGCATGCTCTTGATGAATGCGGAGGTCGTGTCGTAATGGCGGTCGCCGCCCTTGTCGTAGAGCAGCGGCTGCTTGCGCGCGGCGTCGCGGACGTGGTCTTCGGTGACGGGGCCGCCGGCCGCGCTCGCGACCGCCGCGTCGAGGATGTTCAGCGCGCTTCGGGCATCGCCGCCGGCGGCCCGCACGACCTCGTCGCGCAGGCCGGGCTCGAGCTCGACGCGCAGCGTCGCCTCGCCCCGGCGCACGATCGCCTCCAGGTCGGGCGCTGCGAGCGGCATGAGCTCGAAGAGCTGGCAGCGGCTGAGCAACGCCGAGTTGACCTCGAAGTACGGGTTCTCTGTCGTCGCCCCGATCAGCGTCAGAAGGCCTGACTCGACCGCGGGCAGGAGGGCGTCCTGCTGGCCCTTGTTGAAGCGGTGGATCTCGTCCAGGAAGAGGATCGTGCGGCGGCCGTTCCCGCCCAGCCGGTCGCGCGCCTCGCCCAGCACCCGGCGCACGTCGCCGACGCCAACCTGCACCGCCGAGAGCTCCTCGAAGTGGGCCTGGGTGGTCGAGGCGACGATCCGCGCGAGCGTCGTCTTGCCGCTCCCGGGCGGCCCGTAGAAGATCATCGACGGCACCCGGTCGGCCGCGATCGCCCGCCGCAGCGCGCTGTCCTCGCCGACGATGCCGGACTGGCCGACGAACTCGTCCAGCGTGTGCGGCCGCAGCCGCTGCGCCAGCGGCGCCACCGACTCCAGCTGGGCGTCCGCGGAGTCCGAGAAGAGGTCGCGGGACATGCATCAAAATCTACTCCCCACGGCACGGCCGTTCACACGGACGTCGTGTAGCGTGCGGACATGCTCGAACACGATCTCCGCGCGGAGACGGCCAGGCTGCTGGCCGATCTGATCCGCATCGACACGACCAACCCGCCCGGCAACGAGACGCCCGCCGCCGAACACCTGGCCGCCTACCTGGCCGAGTCCGGCGTCGAGGCGGCCCTGCGGGGCCGCGTCCCCGAGCGGGCCAACCTGGTCGCCCGCCTGCGCGGCACCGGCGACGGCCCTTCGCTGATGCTGCTCGGCCACACCGACGTCGTTCTCGCCGACCGCTCGGAGTGGTCGGTGGAGCCCTTCTCCGGCCTCGAGCGCGACGGCCATATCTGGGGTCGCGGCGCGCTCGACATGAAGGGCCAGGTGGCCGCCGAGGCGGTCACGTTCGCGACGCTCGCCCGCGAGGGCTGGAGCGGCGCCGGCGACCTGATCTACTGCGCCGTGGCCGACGAGGAGGTGGGCGACGGCTGGGGTCTGCCCTGGCTGACCGAGCACCACCCCGACCTCGTCCGGGCCGACTACGTCGTGAACGAGGGCGGCGGCGAGCGGATCACGAACGGCGACCGCGTCGCCTACCGGGTCGGGATCGGCGAGAAGCAGTGCTCCGCGTTCGCGGTGACGACGCACGGGAGGAGCGGCCATGCGTCGACTCCGGGCGCGTCCGACAACGCCCTCCTGAGGATGATCCCGGTGCTCGAGCGGATCGACCGGATGGTGCCGCCGACCCGCGACCTGCCGGAGCTGCGGGCGTTCCTGGCGGCGATTGGCGCCGACGGCGATCCCCAGGGCGTGTTGAACGCGGCCCGCAACACGAACCCGCTGCTCGCGGCCACGATCGAGCCGATGCTCGGCGCCACGATCGCGCCGACCGGCATGACGGCCAGCTCGAAGATCAACGTCATCCCCGGCCGCGCGCAGCTGCGCGTCGACTGCCGAATCCTGCCCGGGATGACGCAGGCCGACGTCGAGGCGGCGGTGCGCGGGGCGCTGGCCGGGCTCGAATACGAGTTCGAGTTTCTCGAGCACGACGGCGGCACGATGTCGCCGCCGGACACGCCGCTCTACGCCGCGATCGAGGAGTTCGTTCCGCAGATCGAGCCGGGCGCGTCGGCCGCGCCGGTGATCTGCTCGGGGTTCACCGACAGCCACTGGATGCGTGAGGCGTTCGGCTCGATCGCCTACGGCTTCATGCCGACGACGATGGATCCGCAGCTGGCCGGGACGCTCGTCCACTCGGCCGACGAGCGCATCCCGCTGGACGACCTCGATCTGGCCGTGCGCTGCTTCCTGCACCTGGCCCGGGCGATGGGGGAGGCGGCATGAGCGCGGCCGACGACAAGGTGCGCCTCGGCGGGATGGCGCTCCAGAACGGGATCCTCGTCCACAGCTTCGACCACTGGGCGGTGGCCGTCCGCGACGCCGCCGGCGAGGTCAAGCTGGCGTCGGGCCGAAAGCCGGACCTGCCCGAGATCGTGACCGGGACGCCGCTCCTGCGCGGCGTCGCCCGCATGTTCGAGGTCGCCTACCTGCTGCCGACGATCAAGCGCCGGCTGCCGGAGGCGCGCCTGCCGATGGAGTCGCCCGGCATGGGCGCCGCCCTGGCCGGGTCGGCGATCCTGGCCCAGGTGATCCGGCGCACCCGGCTGCACCCGGCCACGATCGAGGTCGTGACGGCGGGCGCCGCGCTGTTCCCGGCGATGATGGCGCTACGCGGCTCGCGCATCGCGGGCTACCACGGCGCCGAGCACAAGGCGATCGGCGGCTACGAGAAGGACGGCGCGCCCGTCGACATCGCCAAGGAGCACGAGCGCTGCGGCTCGCACATGGTGGGGCCGCTGATCGCGGCGACCGCGGTCGGGAACGTGCTCGTCTCGCGGCTGCCGGCGTCGCGCCGCGGGCCCGCCCGCCTCGTGGCGAGCGTCGCCGCGATGGGCGCCGCCACCGAGGCCTTCGCCTGGATGACCCGCCACCGCGACCACCCGCTGGCGAAGGCGATGCAGCGGCCCGGATACGAGCTGCAGCGCGTCGCTGCCACCCGCGAGCCGAGCGCCGAGGAGCTCGAGGTGGCCGAGGCCGCGCTGCACGAGGTGCTGCGGCTGGAGGGCGCCGAGGTGTAGCCAACCGGGGCCAGGCCCCAGCGCGCCTACTTGCAGGCCGCCACGGGCTTGATCCGGCTGACGAACGCCTGGCGCGTGTTCGGGCCGACCCGGCCGTACTGGCGGTCACGGCCGAACGTGTTGCCGTTGCGCATGTTGCCGAACTCCCAGACGCACTGCCCGCCGACGCGCGCACGCGTCCAGTACGGGAAGAAGTGCCCGGGGCCTGGCGGGGGCAGCACGCAGCCGGCGCCGGTGACGACGTTGCAGCCGGCCTCGGTCGAGCTCGTGTCGGTCACGAACTGCATGTCCGCGTAGCTGCGCCCGCGCGTCATCGGCGAGAGCTGCTCGAACGGGCTCGGGAACCGGTTCGGGTGCACGGAGGTCGGCCAGTCGGCCCGGTACGGCGTGCCGTCGTAGTCGAGGTCGCCGACGGCGTTGAAGAACACGTCGCAGCCGGTGACCTGGTTCGGCGGCGAGATGCCGCCGTGCGTGTCGCCCTTGCGGTAGCAGGGCGCATCGTTCGGCTCGAGGTCAGACCCCTTGTCGACCGGGGCGTCCGACTCGTACGGGCCGTGACACACGTTGAAGTAGGGGTCGGACGCCGGCCCGGACTTGCCTGTGACGCGCGTGCACGGCTCGAAGTGGCCGATCTCGAACTCGGTGTTGATGTTGTACGGGCCCGGGCCCCACGGCACGACGTTCTGCGGCTTCGCGCTCGAGTACTCGGGCTGGAAGTTGAACGGCGTCCCGCTGCAGTCGACCGGGCTCGTGTTCATGAACCCGTTCGCGGCCGAGGCGATCATGAACCCGCCCTGCCCCGTGGTGAGGTCGGTCTCGCGCACCTCGAACGCATGGCCGCCCTGCACCTTCGCGTCGAACATGTGGATCGCGATCCGGTCGCCCGGGTGCATCAGGAACGTCTGGCCGTTCGGCGTGAACGTGGACAGATCCGCGAGCTGCGGGCTGGGCGGACCGGGCGGCACGCCGTTCCGCTGGATGAACGCGAAGTTCACCGGCTCGATGCAGCTGTTATTGCAGGTGCCGCCGGCGTCGCACTCGACGCTGTCGATATTGAGCGCCGAGCACCAGTGGGTGTTTGTCGCAGCCGATGGAGTCGGAGAACGGCGCGAACCCCGGCGGATAGAACTGCAGCTCCATGAACGCCGATCCGCCGCCCGGGAACGAGCCGTGCGCGGCGTTCGAGTCCGAGCGCGGCTTGCACGGCAGGAGCGGGTCGGAGTTCGGATCGCACAGGTTCATCGAGAACCACGGCGCCAGGCTGAGCTCGAAGGTGTGGACGACGTCGTGGCCGGGCCGGGCCGCGAGGAGATGAACCGAAGCGACGGCTCGTCGTGGCCGATGTAGTGGCCGTGGTCCTCGAAGCGCTCGGTCTTCGAGGTGCGCGGATCGGCGCATACGAGGGTCGGCTTGACCGCCTGCTGGATGGGGCTGAAGCCGTTGCAGTCGAGCTCGCCGGAGGCCCGCGGCATCACGTGGGCGGCGTCGCCAGCCCGCACCGGCCGTGCCCGCCGAGGCCGCGACCGCCACCGCCGCGGCGACCACCCCCCACGCACGAAGGCATAAGGGCGCAAGGGTGTTCGTCGCAAGCGAAGTCCCGTACGCTGGACGTGGTGGACTGGATCAGCGAGCGCAACGTGCACGACTGGCTGCACGACGCGGTGCACGGGCTGCACCTCGCCGTCGGCTGGCTGCACGACTTCCTGGTCGCCTGGGGCATCTTCATCTTCCTCGGGCTGCTGTGCTGGCTGACCTGGAAGTTCATCACGATGATGCCGAACGTCCGTCCCAAGCAGCTGGAGGCGCGGGCCGACTCGGACGTGCGCTGGGAGGAGGTGGCGGGCGTCGAGGAGGTGCGGGCCGAGCTCGAGGAGGTGGTCGAGTTCCTGAAGGACCCCTCCCGGTTCGCGAAGCTCGGCGCGCGCGTGCCCAAGGGCGTCCTGTTGTACGGCCCGCCGGGCACCGGCAAGACGCTGCTCGCCAAGGCGGTCGCCAACGAGTCCGAGGCGAGCTTCTACTTTCAGAGCGCGTCGTCGTTCGTCGAGATGTGGAGCGGCCTTGGCGCCGCCCGCATCCGCCGCCTCTTCCAGACGGCCCGCAAGAACCAGCCCGCGATCATCTTCATCGACGAGCTCGACGCCGTCGGCCGCCACCGCGGCAGCGGCGGGGCGGGCGGCGGCAGCCAGGAGCACGATCAGACGCTGAACCAGCTGCTGGTCGAGATGGACGGCTTCCACCAGAGCGACCGGCTGGTCGTGATCGGCGCCTCGAACCAGCTCGGCGCGCTCGACACGGCGCTGCTGCGCCCCGGGCGCTTCGACCGCCACATCGGGGTGTCCGCCCCCGACCTGCACGGCCGCGAGCAGATCCTCGAGGTGCACACGCGCGGCAAGCCGCTGGCCGAGGGCGTCCGCCTGGCCGACGTCGCCCGCCAGACGTCGGGCCTGACAGGTGCCGATCTCGCCAACATCTGCAACGAGGCCGCCATCAGCGCCGGCCGCGCCGAGCGCTCGGAGATCGTCCAGGCCGACTTCGACTACGCCCTCGAGCGGGTCGTCGCCGGCCTCCAGCAGCGCAAGCTGATCACCGACAAGGAGAAGCGCGTGATCGCCTACCACGAGGCCGGGCACGCGCTCGTCGCCCGGCTGATGGGCGACGCGATGCAGCTGCACAAGGTGACCATCGTCCCCCGCGGCCAGGCGCTCGGGTACACCCTGAACCTGCCCGAGGAGGACCGCTACCTGCACTCGACCGAGGAGCTGCGCGACTGGCTGAAGGTGATCCTGGCCGGCCGGGCGGCCGAGCAGGTCGTGTTCGGCCGGATCACGAACGGCGCCGCCAACGATCTCGAGCGGGCCACGGCGATCGCCCGCTCGATGGTGTTCGAGTGGGGCATGGGCGAGTCGATGCCGCACCAGCAGATGCGGGCCGACAACTACGCGCTCTCGGAGGAGACGAAGCGCATGCGCGACGCCGGGCAGCGCGGCATCACCGACGCGGCCTACCGCGACGCGCTGCGCCTCGTCGAGGTGCACCGCACCTACCTCGACCGCCTGGCCCAGGCGCTGCTCGCGACCGAGACGCTCGAGCGCCCGGACATCGACGTGCTGCTCGAGGGGCTCGAGCCCGAGTCGAACTCCTCGCTCGACATCGGTGTGGAGGCGGCCCTGGCGATGCAGCCGCCGCCTCCGCCCGAGTAGCCGCTACACGGTGGGGCCGTTGGGCGGCGTGCCGGCGCCGGGCGTCTCCGCCGCGGGGGGCTCCGCCACTTCCTCGGCCGAGCTCTCGACCGTGTCGGACGACGGGGCGTCGTCGGCCAGGCCGTCGCTCTTCACTGCGGCGATCTCCTGCTCCTTCGCGGCGATCTGGGCGCGGATGTCGGTGATCTTCGCCGCGGCCCCGGCGAGCTCGCCGGACCGCTCGGCCAGCGCGTTCGCCTGCTGCAGGTTGTAGGCCTCACGCCCGAACTCGACGAGCGCGTCGCGCTCCTCGCCGTTCAGGTTGCGCAGCTGCACCTGCAGCTGACCGGTCTTCGCGACCTCCTGCGTCTTCACGGCCACGCTCGACGCGACCTCGGACGCCTGTTGTGTCAGCTTGTCCAGAAATCCCATGCAAACCCCCTCGTTTCGTGTTCTCTAGGATGCCGTCCAGTGCATCCGCAAGCCATCCATCATATCGGCCATGCCGTGGACGACCTCCCCGCCGCGATGGATGTGTACGAGCGGCTCTTCGGCGGCGTGGTGGAGCATCGCGAGACGGTTCCCGCGCAGGGCGTGGAGGCCGTGTCGATGCGGGTCGGCGACGGCCGGATCGAGCTCCTGCGGCCGCTGGGGGAGGACACGCCGGTCGGCAAGTTCCTCGCCAACCGCGGCCCCGGGATGCACCACATCGCCTACCTCGTCTCGGACATCCGCGCCTCGCTGCGCGGGGCCGCGGCGGCCGGTGCCGAGCTGATCGATGCGGAGCCGCGCCCGGGCCTCTTCGGCCTCGAGGTGGCGTTCATCCATCCCGGCAGCGTGGCCGGGGTCCTGGTCGAGTATGTGCAATATGGAGGAGACGGCGATGGCAGCTGACGTGTCGCGGGTGGAGATCGGGTTCGACGGCGGGCTGATCGTGATCACGAAGATCGCGGCCAAGGAGTGGGCGGGCGTCGAGGAGGCGCTCAGGTCCGGGAAGGGCGTCGTCACGTTCGCCGGCGACGAGAACGCGACGTACCACATCGACGTCTCGAAGATCAGCTACGTGAAGCACGAGACCCACGTCGGCCGGGTGGGGTTCTGACCCTCCGCCGGTGGCGCCACCCGGGCCTCGACCGCGTCGTGCGGCCCTACACCCGGGCCGGTGACTACGGGCTGCTCTGGGTCGCGATCGGGCTCGGCTGCGGACGGCCGGTGCGGGTGGCGGCGACCGTGTGGGGGACGCTGGGCGTGAACTACGCGGTCAAGCAGGCGGTCAACCGGGAGCGGCCGGCCGATCCGGGCGCCGACCCGCTCGTCCCGGCGCCGTCGTCGTCCTCGTTCCCGTCGAGCCACGCCGCCATGTCGACGGCGGCCGCGATCGCCCTGTGCAAGGTGCGGCCGCGGCTCGCCCCGCTGTGGGTGGCGATGGCGGGGGCGATGGCCTGGAGCCGGGCCTACGCCGGCGTCCATCACACGAGCGACGTCGTCGCGGGCGTCGCCGTCGGGGCGGTCACCGGCACGATGGCCGCGGCGGTCTGATGGCGGGCGTCGAGGTCGGCCTGGTCGGCCTGCCGAACAGCGGCAAATCCACGCTCTTCAATGCCCTGGCCGGCGGCGGTGCGGTGGTCGCGCCGCACATGTTCTCGACCGTCGAGACCGTGCACGGGGTCGCCGATGTCCGCGATCCCCGGCTGGAGGCGCTCGACGCCGTCTCGAGCTCGCAGTCGGGCAAGGTCGTGCCGGCGACGCTCCGGGTGGTCGACATCGCCGGGCTCGTGAGCGGCGCCTCCCACGGCGAGGGGCTCGGCAACCAGTTCCTCGGCAGCATCCGCAACACCGACGCCGTGCTGCACGTGCTGCGCTGCTTCGAGGACGACACGGTCGCGCATCCCGCCGGCCGGATCGATCCGCTCGAGGACGCCGAGACGGTCGAAATCGAGCTCGTGTTCGCCGATCTCGCGGCCATCGAGCGGCGGGCCGAGCGGGTGGGCAAGGCGGCCAAGGGCGGCGACGCCGCGGCCGTCGCCGAGCAATCGGCGCTCGATGGGCTGCGCGAGTGGCTCGAGGCGGGCCAGCCGGCCCGCTCGTGCCCGGTCGAGGTACCGGCGTCGCTCGACCTGCTCACGGCCAAGCCCGAGCTCTACGTCGCCAACGTCGACGAGGGCGGCGATGCCGAGCAGGTGGCGGCGGTCGAGCGCTTCGCCCGGGAGCGCGGCAGCGAGTGCATCGCCGTCAACGGCAAGATCGAGGCGGAGCTGCGCGAGCTGCCGGCGGAGGACGCCGAGGCGTTCCTGGCCGATCTCGGGATCGAGCGGCCGGCGCTCGACCTGGTCACGCTGGCCGCCTACCGCCTGCTCGACCTGATCCCGTTCTTCACGACGGGGCCGAAGGAGACGCGTGCCTGGACGATCCGCCGCGGCCAGAACGCCCAGCAGGCGGCGGGCCGGATCCACTCCGACCTCGAGCGCGGCTTCATCCGGGCCGAGGTGATCGAATGGGACAGGCTGGTCGAGGCCGGTTCCGAGGCCGAGGCGAAGAAGCGCGGCTGGGTGCGGGTCGAGGGCCGCGACTACGTGGTCGCCGACGGCGACACGCTCAACATCCGCTTCAACGTCTGAGTCTGGGGCATGATGCGGGTGTGATTGCCGGCGTGCACGCGCTGATCTACGCGGACGACGCCGAGGCGGCTCGCACCTTCCTGCGCGACGTGCTCGGCCTCGACTCGGTCGACGCCGGCGGCGGCTGGCTGATCTTCGCCCTTCCGCCGGCGGAGCTCGCCGTCCATCCGACGCAGGGAAACGACCGCCGGCCGGGCGAGCATCAGCTGTGGCTGATGTGCAACGACATCCACCAGACGGCCGCCGACCTCGAGGCGCGCGGCGTCGAGCTGGCCTCGCCGATCGCCGAGGAGCGCTTCGGCCTGATCACGTCGATCAATGTGCCCGGCGCGGGCGAGATCGGCCTGTACCAGCCGAAGCACGCGAGCCCGCTTCAGGGCTTCGGCTGACTCGCCGGCGGGATCGCCCCCTGCGCCGTGGGCAGGATCAGCACCTCGCTGACGTCCACGTGCTCGGGCTGGTCGAGCGCCCACATGACGGCGCCGGCGACGTCGTCGGCCTCGAGCCGGCCCTCGCCCCGGTTGTCGAAGAACGGCGTCTCGACGCCGCCCGGCTCGATCAGCGTCACCCGGATGCGGGTGTTCCCGTGCGTTTCACGCAGCTCGCCGCGCAGGCTCTGGCCGATGCCCGTCACGGCCCACTTCGTGGCCGAGTAGAGCGACCCGGGCAGCGATCGCCGGCCCGCGATCGAGCTCGTCAGGACGTAGTGGCCGGTGCCGCGCTCGAGCAGGTGCGCGAGCGTCGCCCGGATCGTGTACGCGATGCCGAGCACGTTCGTGAGCACCATTGCCCGCCAGTGCTCGGGCGTCTCGTTGAGGAAGCCGCGGGTCGCGCCGAAGCCCGCGTTCGCGAAGACGACGTCGATCCGGCCGAAGCGCTCCAGCGTCGCGGTCGCGAGGGCCTCGACCTGGTCCCACTCGGTCACGTCGCAGGCGACGGCGAGGGCGTTGTCCGGCCCGAGCTCGGCCGCGAGTGCGTCGAGCGCCCCCTTGCGCCGCGCCGCGAGGACGACCTTGTCGCCGCCCGCGACCGCGCGGCGGGCGGTGGCCGCGCCGATCCCGGTCGAGCCGCCCGTGATGAGGACGACGCGGTCAGCCATGGCCGGAGAGGGCCTCGCCGACCCGGGCGTCGAGCGTGTTCGCGTGGTAGAGGGCGACGGCCTCGGGCGTCTCCAGGCGGCGGCCCTCGATCGGGCCGTGATGGCCCGCGACCGCGTTCAGGAGCGGCAGGAGCACGTCGTCGGCCAGGCCGGCCTCGCGGGCGCCGGCGTCGATCATGCGCACCCCGGCGAGGACGTGCCCGAGCAGCCGTCCCTGCTCCGAGACGGCGATGGTGACGCCGGGCCGGAAGGTCTCGGTGCGACCGACGTCGTGGAGCAGCGCCGCCGTGACCAGGATGTCGGAGTTGAGGCGCGGGTGCAATTGGGCGGCCTCGCGGCAGAGCGTCGCCACGGCGACGGTGTGCTCGAGCAGGCCGCCGGCGTAGTCGTGGTGCGTCTCGGCGGCCGGCGCGGAGCGCAGCCGCTCGCGGAAGCGGGCGTCGGCGAGGAACCGGTCGAGCAGCCCGCGCAGCCCGGCGTGGGCGACCTCGCCGGCCAGGAACTCGACGAAGCCGTCGAGCGTCTCGGCGTCGCGGCGGGCGCCGGGCACGAGGTCGAGCGGGTCGCCCGCCTCGATCTTCTCCAGGTCGCGGACGGCGATCTGGAGCCGGCCGCCGTAGCTCTCCACCCGTCCCAGCACCCGGACGGTGTCGCCCTGGTCGAAGCGCGATCCGAGCAGGTTCACGTCGTTCCAGACGACGCCCGGCACGCGTCCGGTGCGGTCGGCCAGCTCCATCGAGAGGAACGGGTCGCCGTTGCGGGTATGGCGGCGCTGCTTGCGCTGGACGGCGAACATGGCGTCGACGAGCGTCCCCTCGCTCAGATCGGCCACGTAGGTGTCGCCCGCCATCTCCGCGACACTTTATCGGCCGGCGGCCCGGGAGGCCGGGCCGACAATCGGGGTCAGACCCCGAACGGCGGCCGTTGCAGTTTTGTGACACTTTTGTACGGGGTCTGACCCCGCCTTCCGGTGCCAGGCACAGGCCGGAGGTGCGACCACCTAGTATCCCGCGGATGGCATCGGAGCCCGTGACGAGCGCGGCGCTGCGCCCCTTGCGGGCGCTCCGCTACGACCCCGACCGGGTCGACCTGGCCGAGGTCGTCGTCCCGCCGTACGACGTGATCCCGCCCGCCGACCGCGACCGCTACGCCGCCGCCAGCGAGTTCTCCGCCGTGCACCTGGTGCTGCCGGACTCGCCCAGCCGCGCCGGCCGGCTCCTGTACGAGTGGCGCCAGGAGGGAATCCTCGTCCAGGACGACGAGCCGGCGCTCTGGTGGCACGTCCAGGACTACATCGGCCCCGACGGCGTGGAAGGGAGGCGGTCGGGCTTCCTCTCCGCCGTGCGCCTCTCCGACTATTCCGAGGGCCGGGTTCGCCCGCACGAGCAGACGCACGCCACCGCCAAGGCCGGCCGCCTCGAGCTCATGCGGGCGACGTCGACCAACCTCTCGCCGGTGTTCGGCCTCTACGACGACCCGTCGTCCGGCCCGCGTGAGGCGCTCCTGCCGCACGTCTCCGGCGAGCCGGCGATGCAGGTGCGCGACGCCGACGGCACCACCCACAGCTTCTGGAAGGTCACCGACTCCGATGCGATTGCCGCCGTCCAGGAGGCGATGGCCGACCGCGACATCGTCATCGCCGACGGCCACCACCGCTACGAGACCGCAGTCGCCTACCGCGACGAGCGCCGCGTCCGCGAGGGCGATCCGCAAGGCGACCAACCCTACGACTTCATGCTCATGCACCTCGTGAATCTGGAGGGCGAGGGCCTCGAGATCTATCCCACCCACCGCGTCGTCATGGGCCGGCGCGAGGTCACCGACGAGGTGCTGCACGCGTTCGCCGTGACCGAGCTCGAGGGGCCGCCGGCGCAGGTCGAGGAGGCGCTGCGCCAGGTGCCGGCCGACACGATCGCGTTCGCCGTGTGGCGCGGGGCCGGCCGCCCGGCGCTCCTGTGCACGCTGCGCGATCGCGGTGCCGTGGGCATGGCGATGATGGGAACGCCCGCGCCGCTGCGCGCGATCGACGCCGCCGTGCTCGAGGCGGTCGTCCTCGCGCCGCTCCTGGGCCTGCTCGACCCGGCCCAGTTCGCGACGACCGAGTCGATCCAGTACGTCCGCGACCTCGGCGCCGCGACGGCGCTGGTCGACCAGGGCGAGGCGTCGGCCGCCTTCCTGCTGCGCGCGCCGACCGTCGACCAGGTGCGGGCGGTCGCCGCGGCGGGGGCGGTCATGCCGCAGAAGTCGACGTACTTCTTCCCCAAGCTGTTCTGCGGCTTTCTGTTCAATCCGCTGGACGCGTGATGCGGCAGGAGTGGCTCGACTTCTGCCGGCGGGTGGCCGCGGACGTCGAGGTGGCGCTGGCCGACCTGCCGACGCGCGACGACCGCGAGCCGGTCGTGGGCCGCGGCAGCGGCGGCGACGACACCACGGTGATGGACGACCGGGCGGAGCAGGCGGCGGTCGCCCAGCTCGAGGCGCTGCACGCCCTCGGGATCGACTTCCGGCTGGTGTCGGAGGAGCTCGGCGAGCGCACATTCGGGTCAGGCGAGAGCCCCTGGGTGGTGGTCGTCGACCCGATCGACGGCTCGCTGAACGCCAAGCGGCGGCTGCCGTTCTACTGCCTCTCGATCGCGTTCGCCGACGGCCCGACGATCGCCGACGTCAAGTTCGGCTACGTGCGCGACTTCGGCAGCGGCGAGGAGTGGGTGGCCGAGGCCGGCGGCGGCGCGACCGTTGACGGCCGCCCCCTGGGCGGCACCCGCCCCAAGGCCCGGTTCGGGATCGTCGACTTCGAGGCGACGAACGCGTCGCTGGTGGCGGCCGCCGCCGCCCGCATGGACGGGAACGTCGGCCGGATCCGGGTGATGGGGGCGCTGGCACTCGCGTTGTGCCAGCTCGCGGACGGCCGCGTCGACGCCGTGGCGACGCTCAAGCCGTCCCGCTCCGTCGACCTGGCGGCGGCGTGGCTGATCGTGCGCGAGGCCGGGGCCGACGTCTTCCTGCTGGACGACCCGGCCCTGCCGCTCGACCTCGAGTCGCGCACCCGGGCGACCGCCGCGCGCGACCGCGAGTGGTCGACCCGCCTCGCCGGGCTCGTGTACGCCGGCGAGCCGTAGGGCACCTACACTGCAAGCATGGTTTCCGAGCCCGCGATCCGCGAAGCGCTCACGGGGGTCATCGACCCGGAGCTGCGTCGCAGCGTGGTCGAGCTCGACATGGTGCGCGCCGTGGACGTGCGCGAGCGCCACGTCGACGTCACGATCGCGCTGACCGTCGCCGGGTGCCCGATGAAGGCCGACCTCGAGTCGCAGGTGCGGGGCCGGGTCGGCGCCGTCGAGGGGGTCGAGTCGGTCGGGGTCAGCTTCGACGTGATGACGCCCGAGCAGCGCACCGCCCTGCGGGAGCGGCTGCACCCCGGCGGGAGCGGCGCCGCCAAGCCGATCGCGCTCGCCAAGCGCACCCGCGTCGTCGCCGTCGCCTCCGGGAAGGGCGGCGTCGGCAAGTCGACCGTGACCGCGAACCTGGCCGCGGCGCTCGCCGCCGGCGGGGCCGAGGTGGGCGTGATCGACGCCGACATCTACGGCTACTCGATCCCACGCATGCTCGGCATCACCCGGCGGCCGGTGGTCGTCGACGGCATGATCGTGCCGCCGGTGAACCACGGCCTGCGGATCATGTCGATCGGCTTCTTCCTCGACGGCGACCAGGCCGTCGTCTGGCGCGGCCCGATGCTGCACAAGGCGCTCGAGCAGTTCCTGACCGACGTCCACTGGGGCGATCTCGACTACCTCGTCGTCGACATGCCGCCGGGCACCGGCGACGTCTCGATCTCGCTCGGCCAGCTGCTGCCATCGCCCGACGTCATCATCGTGACCACGCCGCAGTCGGCCGCCCAGCAGGTCGCCGAGCGGTCGGCCGAGGTGGCCGCGAAGACGGGGATGCACGTCGCCGGCGTGATCGAGAACATGAGCTATCTGATCTGCCCGTGCTGCGGCGAGCGGTCGCACGTCTTCGGCGAGGGCGGCGGGCGGGCGCTGGCCGACCGCCTGGGCGTGCCGCTGCTGGGCGAGATCCCGCTGGACGAGCCGCTGCGGCAGGCCGCCGACGCCGGCCGGCCGCTCGTCCTCGAGGACCCCGACGCGGCATCGGCGCGGGCCGTCGCCGACGTGGCCGCCGGCCTGCCGGGGGTGCTTCGCCCGCGCAGCGGATCCGAGCGGATCGACCGCCGCCTCAGCGTCCGCTAGCCCGGGGTCGGGTTTCAGGATGAGGGCCGGCGGGGCATAGGTGGCCCGACCGACTCCAACGGAGGAATCGCATGACGACACGCGGACGTAGCGGATTCGGCGGCATCACGACCGGCGGCATCATCGTGATCATCGGCATCATCGTCGCCATCGTCTGGAGCCTCGTGCTCGGGATCATCATCGCGCTCATCGGTCTCATCGCCTTCGGCGGGTTCGCCCGCGGCAGGTGGTACTGAGCCTCTTGGCGGCGGCCGCGCCGCGCTCACACCCGGGCGCAGTGGCCGCCGCCTGAGCGTCCGCGGGGCGGGCTACAGTCCGGCGCATGCGTGGGCGCGCTCTCCGGATAGCCATCTGCGTCGCAGTGGTCTTCGCCGCGTTCGCCGCCGCGGCCGCCGCGACCACCGTCACGGGCACCCAGAACCCGCAGTTCCGGGTGCGGGTGACGATCACCCCGGCGCATCCGAAGGTCGGCCAGACGGTCGTCGCCACCTTCCGCATCACGAACCTCACCACGCGCAGCCTGAAGGGCCAGTGGTCGTTCACCTGGTCGACGCCGCAGAGCGGGATCGGGGCCGCGATGGCCGGAACGCTGCCGCCGGGCCGGCTCGCGGGCGAGACGCTACGCCAGAAGATCACGGCGAAGACGCCGAACGGCAGCTACGTCATCTCGGCATCGGTCTCCGACGCGCGCGGCTCGTCGCACGCGCGCGCCAAGGCGGTCTTCGCCGGCTAGCGCTAGGCGCCCGCCTCGGCCCGGTCGCGAAGTGCGCGCAGGACGACCGGGTCGACGCGGCCGGCGTAGAGCCGCTCCTCCAGGTTCTCCATCCCCGCCCACTCGCGCAGGCCGTGCTCGATCGGGCCGGCGTGTCCCACGCTTCCGAGCAGCTCGGCGAGCTCGGCCTGCACCTGCTCGAGCGGGATCAGCTGGTCCTCGGGCGTGCGGCCGAAGAGGAGGTCCTGGATCGCGTAGAGGCGCTGGAGCTCCGTGACGGGGTCGGGGTGGTCGTCGACCCGCAGGTCGATCAGGATATCCGTCCCGCCCCCGTAGCCGCCGTCGGTCTCGCGCACGATCACCGCCGCAGACTGGCGGCCGCGGCGGTCGCCGCCGGCCTCGTCGCCCGCCGCCAGCGAGGCGAGCAGACGCTCGACCAGCGGCCCCTCCGTGCCCTCGAACGTGTCTGCCAGCGCCTCGACGACCGCGGCGCCGGCCAGCAGGTTGCCCTGGGCCGCGTAGCCCGGGCCGGCCCGGCCGCCGGCCCAGCCGAAGCACTCCGGCCCGGTGAACGTCGCGCTCCCGCCGGCGCCGTCGACGACGCCGATCTGGCGCTCGGCCGTGCCCGGGTCATCCCCGGTGAGACGGTCGATCGTCTGCTGGGCGCTCGCCCCCGTCGCCAGCAGCTGCAGGCCGCGCGGCCCGTACGACACGTTCGCCGACGCCTGGGTCGCGATCGCGCCGACCTCGGCCTGCGCCCACGGCACGACCGCGCCGACGGCGAGGAACTTCGATGCGACGACGACGCCCCACTGGCGTGCCTCGAGATCGCACGCCACCAGGGAGAAGGTCACGAAAGCGTGTCTCCGGGCTGGAGCTCCTCGACGACCACGTCGGTGAGGCCGCGCTTGGCGAGCTCGTCCCGCAGCCCCTGCGGCGTGCCCACGAGCAGCGGGAACGTGCCGTAGTGCATCGGCACGACGTGCTTCACGCCGAGCAGCTCGACCGCCTTGGCCGCCTCCATCGGGCCCATGGTGAAGAAGTCGCCGATCGGGAGCATGGCCAGGTCGGGCTTGTACAGCTCGCCGATCAGGGCCATGTCGCCGAAGACGGTCGTATCGCCGGCGAAGTAGATGCGGTAGCCGTTCTCGAGCGTGATGATCAGGCCGGCCGGCTCGCCCGTGTAGACGATCGTGCCGTCCTCCTCGCCGTAGCTCGAGGAGTGGAAGGCGTGGGTCAGCGTGACGCTGATGCCCTCGGCCGAGAGCGTCCCGCCCTTGTTGCCGCCCATGATGTTCTCGACGCCCTTCGACCCGAGATAGTCGCCGAGCTCGATCATGCACATGACGGCGGCCGGGCTCTTCTCCTTGGCGAGCCGGAACACGTCGGCGGTGTGGTCGGAATGGCCGTGGCTCAGCAGGATCAGGTCGACGTCGCCGGGGTCGTGCAGCGACTCCGGACAGACCGGGTTCCCGGTCATCCAGGGGTCGATAAGGGCCCGCTTGCCGCCGGGCGTGTCGAGGATGAAAGACGCGTGCCCGATCCAGGTGAGCTTGACGCCGTTTCCGAGTGACATAGAGGCCCTCCCTCTCGTGTCTTTGGGACCGCGCAGAACATAGCCGACACCGCCTGTGCGACCCGGTCATGCGGATCATGCTTCCTGGATGAGGGCCGGCCCAACCCGGCGGTCGAGGATCCGGGCGTGACGGAGGCCTACGAACGGTCCGCCCGTGAACGCGCGACCTTCGCCTCCGAATGGCGCAGGCGGCGCCTGACGCCGCAGCAGCGGGTCGCCCGCGGGAAAGCGGCGCGGGTGGCCGCTCCGCGCTCGTCCCACGGCGAGTGGGCGCCGGCGGCCGGCCGCGCCGATCCGGTCGAGCTGCTCACCCGCCAGGACGCCGAGCGTGTGCCCGAGCTCGTGCCCGTGCGCCATGCCCGCATGGCCGTCTCGCCGTTCACGTTCTACCGCGGCGCGGCGGCGATCATGGCCGGCGACCTCGCCGCGACCCCCGTGTCCGGGGTGACGGTCCAGCTCTGCGGCGACGCCCACATGTCGAACTTCGGCCTCTTCGGAACGCCCGAGCGGCGCATGATCTTCGACGTCAATGACTTCGACGAGACCTACCCGGGGCCGTGGGAGTGGGACGTGAAGCGGCTGGCGGCGAGCTTCGAGGTCGGCGGCCGCGACCGCGGCTTCCGGACGCGCGAACGGCGCGCGATCGTGATGGAGTGTGCGCGCGCGTACCGCCGCCAGATGCGCCGCACCGCCGGCATGGGCACGCTCGGCGCATGGTACGACCATGTCGACGCCGAGCGCTTGCTCGACGAGGTGTGGCGCCAGGTCGGCCGCGGCCGGCTGTCGAAGAAGGAGGCGCGCTGGGCCGAGAGCGACATCGCCCGGGCGCGGACGCGCGACAGCGTGCGCGTGCTGGCGCGGCGGGCGGCGGCGGTCGACGGCGACCTGCGGATCCTGCCCGAGCCGCCGCTGATCGTGCCGCTCGAGGAGCTGGTCGCCCCGGGCACCGAGTGGGAGGACGCCGAGCGCCTCATCAAGACGCTGCTCTCGTCCTACCGGCGCACGCTCACCCGCGAGCACCACCCGCTCGAGGAGTTCCGCTTCGTGCACGCGGCACGCAAGGTCGTCGGCGTCGGCAGCGTCGGCACCCGCTGCTACATCCTCCTGCTCGTCGGCCGCGACCACCGCGATCCCCTGTTCCTGCAGGTGAAGGAGGCGGGGCCGTCCGTGCTCGAGGAGCACCTCCGCGGGCCGCGGTACCGAAACCACGGGGCGCGGGTCGTGATCGGCCAGAGGGTGATGCAGGCGGCGACCGACGTCTTCCTCGGGTGGCAGCGGATCCGCGGGCTCGACGGGCTCCACCGCGACTACTACGTCCGCCAGCTGCACGACTGGAAGGGCAGCGCCGACGTCGACCGGCTGAGGGTGGCCGGCGCCACGCTCTATGCCCGCCTCTGCGGCGCGACCCTCGCCCGCGCCCACGCCCGCTGGGGCGACCGGATCGCGATCGCCGCCTATCTGGGCAAGGGCGACACGTTCGAGCGGGCGATGGCCGACTTCTCGGCCGCGTACGCGGACCAGAACGAGCGCGACTACGACGCGTTCGCTGCCGCGGTCCGGTCGGGGCGCCTGGCGACCGCGGCGATGGTTGATCGGTAAGTCCCGTGATGTCCTGGGCGGCTGCGAACCGAGCAGCGGCTGCGGCTGCGAACCATCGCATCGCCGCGTCCTCGGTCGCGCCCATAGAACGTCCAGGCGCGCGAGGAGTTGCCGATCAACCATCTAGCCTTCGGCCATGTCCGCACCGGCGCGACCGGGCCCGGAGCCCACGCCCTCGGGGGGCGGAGTCCGCGCCGCCTGCGGGCGGGCGCTGCGCCGGGTCGCCGCGGTGCTCGCGACGGCCGTCGACCGCTACTTCGCCGACGGCTGCCCGCAGCATGCGGCCGGCATCGCCTACCGGGTGCTGTTCTCGATCGTCCCGCTCGCCATCGTCGTGGTCGCCGTGTTCGGCCTGCTGCTCGGCAACCGCGAGGTGCACGACGCCGTCGTCGACACGGTCGTCCGCGCGCTGCCGCCGAGCGTCGCCAGCCGGGAGGACGTCGCGAACGCGATCTCCGACATCGCCTCGCCGTCCGGGCTCGTCGGCCTCGTCACCATCGCGCTGTTCGCGTGGGCGGCCACCGGGATGATGGCGTCCATCCGCACCGGCCTCGAGCTGGTGCTCGGCTCCGGTCGCGGCCGGCCCGCGGCCCGTGGCAAGCTCGTCGACCTCCTGCTCGTCGTCGGCGCCGCCGTCCTCGTGCTGGCCACGGTTGCCGCGACGGTGCTCGACCGGCTGGCCCAGCGCGAGCTGCGCAGGATCGACGCGTTCGCCGGCCTGCGCACCACCGTCGCGGGCGCCAGCCCGCCGCGCATCGCCGCCGTCCTGGCGTCGATCGTCATCGTCATGCTGCTCTACCGGTTCGTCCCGTCGCGGCGGCTGCGGCGGGCGGACGCGCTCGCAGGGGCGATCACGACGGCGATCCTGCTCCTGGCCATCTCCTTCGCCTCGGGCCGGATCTACGACAACGTCACCCGCCTGAGCGTGGTGTACGGATCGCTCACCTCCGCGCTCGTGTTCCTCTACTCCGTCTACCTGTACGCCTCGGCGCTCCTGTTCGGCGCCCAGGTGGCGGCGGCCTGGTCACGCCCGCCCGACCCGGGCGGCGGCGAGCGCCTGCGCGTCCGCATCCGCCGCACCGTGCGTGGCCTCTATGCCCGCGACCCGGACTGATTGCGCAGGTCGAAGAAGAGCAGCGCGAGCACGATCGAGACGTACGGCATGACGACCGCGTAGACGATCGAGCTCACGATGTCGATCGCGCCCAGCGAGGCCGACGTTGCGAACAGCACCGCCAGCCCGACGACGGGCCCGGTGAGCAGGCCGAGGCCGGTGGCCACGGCGGTGATCGCGAACACCCGCCAGGCGTGGTGGCGGACGAGCCGGCGGCTGCGGCCGAGCGCGCCCCGGGCCGTGCGCCGCTCGATCACGCAGGCCTGCGTCGTGATCGCGTGCCACACGAGGAACGCGACCGCGAAGACGAGCCCGACGACGGTCGTCGCCAGAAGGGCGACGACGATCGCGATGATCAGGATCGCGCCGGCCAGCGGAAGCAGCCGTTCGCCGAGCGCGTGGATGTTCACTCTCCCCGTTCCGCCGCGGGCCAGCCCTTCGACCGACATCGCCACCGCCGCCGCCACGAGGACGCCCGGGATGAGCGCCGTCATGCCGCTGCCGACGATCAGGGCGGCGACGCCGGAGATGAAGCGGTCACCGCCCTCGATGCCCTTCGGGTCGGTGAACGGCGTGTGTGCGAAGACGATCGCCTGGACGCCGGCGGCCAGCACGCCGAGCGGGACGAACACGGCCCCGACGCCGAGGAACCAGCCGCGGTGCGCGGCGTGGATCCGCCACGCCGAGCTGAACATCTCGCCGGCAGCCCGGCGGCGGTCGATCGCCGGGCTCCCCGGCGACCAGCGTGTGCGCCGCACCAGGAAGACCGCGGCGGCGGCGAGCGCGAGCACGACGGGGATCACGAGCCACGGCCTCGCGAGCGTGCGCAGGTAGAGCTTCGATCCCGACGCGACGAACCCGCAGAAGAAGCCGGTCGCGCTCGGGCCGAGCGACGTCCCGCCGGGTACCGACAGGGCGGTGTCGTGCCACGTCGTCTCCGTCCAGGTCATGGGCTCGTGCCACTGCGTCTTGGCGTTGGGGCCGGTGGGGCCGCCGTTCGGGCTGCGCAGGCGCTGGCCCCACAGGCCGTCGAAGCCCAGCCAGGCGAAGGGGCTGTCCGCCCCGGCGGGCGTGGTCGGGACGACGACGACGTCCGGGTCGATGTCGCGCGACGGGGCGCGGGTGTCGTCGCAGCCGACGCCGGCCGCGGCGCTGTAGCCGAACCACAGGGCCGAGCGGAAGAAGTTCGCGTGCGAACCGGACGCCGAGTAGACCAGGGGATGCGTGCCGCGGCGCTCCAGGTCGCCGCCGTCCCAGTCCGAGCCCTGGGCGCCCGAGTGCTGGGAGTAGCCGACCTCGAGCGGCCGGCCGGCGAGCGCCTCCTCGGGCGTGTGGGCGGCGAAGACGAGCTGGAGCATCTCCCAGTCGCCCTCGTGCTTGTTGTTCCAGTCGTTGTAGACGTAGTACAGCCAGTACTGGAGCGCGAGCCGGTCGGGCCGGTCCGGCTGGGTGGCGATGTGCGCGTAGACGGTCGACGGCTCTCCCTCGGAGATCTTCTTGAACCAGCGCTCGTACGAGCAGCCCGGCTGCAGCGGATTCCCGGGGAAGTCGAGGAAGTACTCCGAGTCCTTGCCGTAGATGTCGCGCATCGTCGGCGCCTGCAGGGTGTAGCCGTCCGGGCCGCGCAGGGTCACGTCCTTGCGGCCGAGCACCAGGTTGACGGCGACGGGCTCGTACGCCTCGCCGTTCGTGTCGCACGCGCGGGACTGCTTCTTCAGCACGACAATTGGCGCGTAGCGCTGCGCCAATTGCGTGGCTGCCGAGGTCGCCGCGGAGGCCGGCTGCGCGAACATCGCGAGCAGGCACGGGGCGACCGCGAGCGCAACGATGAGGGCGCGCGGACGGCCGGGGCCGCCGGTCAGGGCTTCCAGCGGTGGACCCGCACGGCGGGGAGGTCGCCGACTTCGTCTTTCGAGATCCGCAGCGTCACGGTGTCCGACTCTACCTTGGCCACCGCGCCGATCGGGATCGTCACGTCACGCCGGCCCCAGAGATGGCCGCGCTCGAGCACGAAGTGGGTGATCTCATCACCGTCGACGACCAGGGCCTCCACCGTCCCCAGGTGCTGGTCGTCTTTCGAGACGACGGCGCTCGAACGCCGGATCTCGGCCTCGCCCTTGGGGACGCGGTCGTACGTCATCACATACGGCTCGTCGAACGACGGGTACACGCCGACGTCGGGCGTCGTGTAGTACGGCATCGCGAGGACGTCCTCCACCCCGATGTCCCAGTCGGGGTCGTCGTGGGGCAGCTCGCCGGTGCGCAGGTAGGCCGACTCGCGCACGGTGGCGAAGCCGTCCACCTCTGCTCGGGTACAGCGCAGCGAGATCTTCTGCCCGTCGCCGTCGGCGAGGTCGGCCGGCACCAGGCGGGCCGGGCCGAGGTTCCCGTGCGGCTGGACGACGAGGTGGGTGACCCGCCGCTTCACCGGGTCGACGACCACATCGGCCAGCTCGCCGACGTCGCCGTCGGTGCAGTGGATGTGCGTTCCGAGCTCGAGGCGCATGGCCGCCGCAGCCTCCCCGGCCCCCGGCCGCCGGGCATCACCCGGACCGGACGAACTGGCGGGCCGTCAGGCGATGTCCGTCGGGTTCCGGCGGCTTTCGCTCGCCGTCGACGCCAACGACGTCACCTGACGGCCCACAGCAGGAGTCGCCGGCCCGGGCCAGAACTCCGGTGGCACGATGCCTCGCCTGCCCCGCCATGTCACCCCCGCCCGCGTCGCCGCGCTCGCCGCGTTCGCGGTCGTGCTCGCCCTGCTGGGGCCGGCACTCACGGGCTTCTACATCGCGATGGTCGCGACGGCTGCACTGCTCGGCGCCGCCTTCGCGGCGTACCTCGGGGTCGTCGACGAGCCGGCCGAGTGGGCGGTCTTCGAGCTCGGTGCGTGCGCCGTCGCTGCGCTGCTCACCCTCGCCGGCACGAGCCTGCGCTTCCCCGACGTGGTCTCAGGCGTCACACCGTCGGCGTCGGTCAAGCTGGCCTGGCTGGCGCTGGCCGTGTCGGGCGCGGCCGCGATCGGCTCGCTCGTCCGGGAGCACCTGCGCGAGCTGTGGCAGCGCGACGCGGGCCTCGCCCGGCTCATGCGCCGGATCTAGCGCCGCCTCTCGCCGCTGGCGAAGATGGGGGACGGGGAGACGGTCGAGCTCGTCGTCGCCCATAGCGAGCGTGCGCCCCTGCGTGTCGGCGATGTGTTCCTGAAGATCGACACCGACCGGGCGCGCACCGACGCGAGGTCGCCGCGATGGCCATCGCGCCGATCCCGACTCCGGACGTCCTTTGGCGGAAGCCGCCCGTGCTCGCGCACGGCGCCCTTCCAGGCACGGCACTCGGCCGCCTCGGCGAGCCAGCGTCGGCATCGTCGGCGGCGTGGGCCGCGGCAGGCGCCGCCGCGCTGCGGCCGTGGATGCCCGTGCTCACCACGGCGATCTGCAGATCACGCACGTGTTCGTCGCCGGCGACGAGGTCACCGGCGCGCCGCCCGCAGGCTCCTGAGCGACCACCACCCGCGGATCCTAGGTGTCCGTCAGGCCGCTTCGCGGGTACGTGACGGCGGCACCGCCGTGCCGCCGACGCGGTCGACGATGTCGTCGATCTGGTGGGCCAGCCGCGCCCGCGCGCCGGGCGACGCATACGACGAAGGGTAGAGCTCGCGATAGCGACCGACCAGGTCGGGCCGGTAGCCCTCGAGCCACGGCATGAAGACCTCGCGCACGCCGGGGCGCAGGTGCAGCAGGATGGGGCTGACCGAGACGGCACCGGCCTCGACACAAGCCTCGGCGACCTCGGCCAGCTGGGCGGGATCGTCCGAGATGCCCGGCAGCACCGGCGCGATCAGGACGCCGGTGGGGATGCCCGCTGCGTTCAGCTTCGCGACTGCTTCCACACGCCGCCGCGGGGGCGGCGTGCCCGGCTCGCTGGCGTGCCAGGCGCCGGTGTCGAGCGTCCCGATCGAGAGGTTGCAGCGCACGAGCCCCGCCCGGGCGGCGTCTGCCAGGAGGTCGATGTCGCGCATGATCATCGGCGACTTCGTCAGTATCGAGAACTCGTTCCCGGCCGCGATCAGCTGCTCGACGAGGCCACGGGTGAGCCGGTAGCGACCCTCGGCCGGTTGGTAGGGGTCGGTGTTCGTGCCCATCGCGATGTGGTCGCCGCCCCAGCGCGGGTCGCGCAGCTCGGCGGCCAGGCGCTCGACCGCGTTCACCTTCACAACGATGCGGCGCTCGAAGTCGCTGCCGGCGTCCATGCCCAGGTAGGTGTGGGTCGGCCGGGCGAAGCAGTAGGTGCAGGCGTGGGAGCAGCCGCGGTAGGCGTTGATCGTGAAGCGGAAGGGCATCTGCGACGCCTCTGGCACGCGGTTGATGATCTTCTTCGCGCGCGTGTGGATGTACTCGACGTCGCGCAGCGCGCGGCCGTCGCCCATGCCGTCGAGCTCGGGGAAGAGGGCCAGCTGCGCCTCGTTCATGGGCGCATCATAGCGAACGTATGTTCGCCTGCACCAAAAGGGGTCTGACCCCGCTTGGTGCGTGAGTGCGCCGACCGTGAATAAACGGGGTCTGACCCCGCTTAGAACAGGGAGTTTGACGCTGTGCGGGCCAGGTCGATGATCGGTGTCGGGATGATGCCGAGCACGAGCGCCAGCACGGAGGCGATGCCCGCCGCGCCGGCGATCAGCGTGAAGCCCGGGCCGGCGCTGACGGCAGGCGCCTCGGCGTCGCGGTCGTAGAGCGCGAACGGCACCCGCAGGTAGTAGACGAGGCCGACCATCGTCGCGATGACGCCGGCGATGGCCAGGTAGGTCTGGCCGTTGTCGACCGCCGCGGAGAAGACGTAGAGCTTGCCCAGGAAGCCGCCGGTGGGCGGGAAGCCGGCCAGCGAGAGCATGCAGATCAGCATGCCGATCCCGAGCAGCGGCCGGCGGTAGCCCCAGCCGGCGAAGTCGCTGATCAGCACGGGCCGGCCCAGCTCGCGCTCGCGCACCGCGACGATCCCGAAGGCGCCCAGGTTCATCGCGCCGTACACGGTCAGGTAGTAGAGCAGCGCGCGCGTGCCGAGGGCGCTGTGGGCGGCGACGGCCGTCAGCAGGAAGCCGGAGTGGCCGACGGTCGAGTAGGCCAGCATGCGCTTGACGTTCGTCTGCCGCAGCGCCGCCAGGTTCCCGACGACGAACGAGGCGATGATGATTCCGGCGAGGCCGATCTGCCAGATGTCGGACTGGCGGGGGAAGGCGGTCACGAGCACCCGCAGCGCGAACACGAGGGCGACGACCTTCGTCGCGGCGGACATGAACGCCGTGACCGGCGTCGGCGCGCCCTCGTAGGCGTCCGGCGTCCACATGTGGAACGGCGCCGCGTTCGCCTTGAAGCCGAGCCCGACGACGACCATCGTGAGCCCCATCAGGACGAGCACGTCGTGGTGGTCGCCGGCGGCGAGGCCGGCCCGGATGCGGTCGAACTCGAGCTGGCCGCTGGCGCCGTACGTGAGCGCCGCGCCGTAGAGCAGGAAGGCGGCGCCGACGGATCCGATGATCAGGTACTTGAGGCCGCCCTCGAGCGAGAGCAGGTCGTCGGTCTCGATGGCGACGAGGACGTAGAGCGCGAGCGAGAAGAGCTCGAGCGCCACGAAGGCGGTCACGAAGCTGTTCGCCACGCACAGGAGCGACATGCCGGCGGCCGCGGTCAGGAGCAGCGCGTGGTACTCGACGCCGCGCTCGCGCAGGTGGCCCATGCCCCACGAGAAGGCGACCGCGATGATCGCCGCCACGAAGATGAGCATCCGCCCGCTCTGGCCGAAGGCGTCGATCCGCAGCGTGTGATCGAACGGGGCGCGGGCGTGGTCGTGGAACTGGGTCGCCGCGAAGGCGGTCGCGGCCGCGAGCGCGATCGCCGTCGCGCCGGCCGAGAGCCGGCGGGCGGGCTCGTCGGGCAGGAAGATCGCGGACACGAGCAGGACGGCCGCCGTGCCGAGCAGGATGATCTCCGGGCCGATCGCGCTGAACGAGACGGGGATGGTCGTCACAGCTGCTGCACCTTGGCCGGGGCGTCGAACGCGACCTGCGAGGTCGTGACGCGCTGCATCACGCCCCACGGGTAGGCGGTCATCGCGAACAGAATCAGGATCAGCGGCACGGCGATCGCGAGCTCGCCGACGCGCAGGTCGGGCGTCTCCGCGGATACCTTCTCGCCGTCCTGCTCGTGGGCGAGCGCCGAGTACCAGCGCAGCATGTACATCGCCGCCAGCACGATCCCGCAGGCGGCCACGCCGCCGAGCACGGCCTGCTGCTGGAACGCGCCGATCAGGATGTAGAGCTCGGAGACGAAGATGCCCGAGCCGGGCACGGCCAGCGCCCACAGCGCCGCGATCAGGAGAACGGTCGACATCACGGGGCGCCCGTTGGCGAGGCCGCCGAGGACGCGGAAGCGGTCGGAGCCGGCCCGCAGCTCGACCAGGCCGATCAGGAGGAACGCGGCCAGCGACACGACACCGTGGTTCACCATCTGCAGGATCGCCCCGGTGACGCCGTTCGAGTTGAAGGCGAAGATCCCGATCACGATCAGGTTCATCTGGCTGAGGCTCGAGTACGCGACGACGCCGCGCGCGTCCGGCTGGCGGAAGGCGACGATCGCGCCGTAGAGGAGCCCGGCCAGTCCCAGCCCCAGGAACACCCAGCGCCAGTCGTGGGCGACCGACGGGAACAGCGGCACGGCGAACACGATCAGGCCGTACGCGCCCGCCTTCGAGATCACGCCGGAGAGGAGCGCCGTCACCTCGGGCGTCGACTCGCGGTAGGCGCTCGGCAGCCAGCCGTGCAGCGGGAAGATCGGCGCCTTGATGCAGAAGGCGGCGGCGAAGGCCAGGAAGAGCCAGGTCGACTCGTGCGGGTGGGCGGTGAGCGCGGAGAGCTCGAACGTGTGCGCGGTGACGCCGAGCACGGCGATGGCGACCAGCATGAGCAGTGACCCGACGAGCGTGTAGACGACGAACTGGAACGTGGCCCGGCGCCGGCCCTCGCCGCCCCACTGGCCCATCAGCACGTAGAGCGGGATCATCATGACCTCCCACCCGACGTAGAAGAGGACGAGCTCCTGGGCGGTGAAGAGCAGGACGAGTGCCGATTCGAGCAGGAGCAGCAGCGCCAGGTAGGCGCGCGAGCGGTCGCGCCCGGCGATCATCGCGGCCCCGATCGCCGCGGCGATGCCGACGGCCGAGAGCAGCACCATGAAGAGCGAGAGGCCGCCCATGCCGACGTGGTAGCGGATGGGCACGCCCGTGCCGAAGTCCGAGATCCAGCGCGTGTTCTGGACGTACTGGATGCCGCCGCCGGTGTTGAAGCCGATCAGGGCGATCGCGCCCAGCACGGCCTCGGCCAGGGCGACCACCAGCGCCAGCCACTCGGTCGCCCGCCGCTGCAGGGGCAGCAGGCCGACGATGAGCGCCCCGGCGAGCGGCAGGAAGATGAGCGCGCTGGTCACAGGGTCGCTCTCGAGAGGAAGTACACGCCGAGCACCGCCGCCCCGGCCACGAGCACCGTCGCGTACTGACGGACGATGCCGCTCTGGGCGTCGGCCGTCCCCCGCGCGACCAGGCCGACGACATAGGCGACGAGGCTGACCGTGCCCCAGATCACCCAGCGCTCGAAGAAGCGATAGATCCCGGTGGCGATGGCCGCCGCCGGGATGTACGCGATCCGGTCGTAGAGCTCGTCCCAGTAGAACTTGTGCTCGGCCACGGCGACGGTGCGGCCGAACGGGCGCTTGAGCCGCGCCAGCAGGGCCGGGTCGGCGTAGGCCCGCCACACGAGCAGCGCGCCCGCGCCGCCGACCGCCCAGGCGATCGCGGTGGTGACGACGTCGTCGGCGGTGGTCGGCTCGATCGAGGGCGCCGCGCTCGCGAGCCAGTCGGCGAAGGTCTGGTTCACGCCGAACCCGATCGCCAGGAAGCCCGAGAGGAGCGTGCCGATGGCGAGGATCACGACCGGCGTCATCATCGTCCAGGGCGCCTCACCGTGATCGGTGTGGAGGTGCTCGGTCGCATACTGGGAGCGCTCGCCGTAGAACGTGAGCCGCATCAGGCGGGTGGCGTAGATACCGGTCAGGAAGGCGCCGGCGAGGCCGCCGACCCAGACGATGGTTGCCGTCGTCCCGCCCTTCTCGAGATCGCTCGCGAGGATCGCGTCCTTCGAGAGCGGCCAGAACCCGATCAGGGCCACCGTGCCGATCCACATGAGCCACTTCGTCCTCGGCAGGGCCGCGCCGAGGCCGCCCATCTTGCGCACGTCCTGCTCGCCGCCGAGCGCGTGGATCACGATGCCGGCGCCGAGGAAGAGCAGCGCCTTGAAGAAGGCGTGCGTGAGCAGGTGGAACATGCCCGCCGAGTAGGCACCGATGCCGACGGCGGTGAACATGTACCCGATCTGGCTCATCGTCGAGTAGGCGATGATCCGCTTGATGTCCGTCTGGACGAGGGCGACGACGCCCGCCATCAGGAGCGTCGCCATCCCGAGCAGCGCCGTCAGCGCCAGGATGTCCGGCGCGTTCACGAACAGCGGGTGGGCCCGGGCGACCAGGTAGACGCCGGCGGTCACCATCGTCGCGGCGTGGATCAGGGCCGAGACCGGGGTGGGGCCCTCCATGGCGTCGGGAAGCCAGGTGTGGAGCGGGATCTGGGCCGACTTCGCGAGCGCTCCGAGCAGCAGCCCGCCCGCGATCCAGTTGGCATCGTCCGACCCCTTCGCCCAGTGCTGCGAGGCGGTCGAGAAGACGGCGCCGTAGTCGGTGGTGCCCAGGTCGCGGACCATGAAGAAGATGGCGATGGCGATTCCGACGTCGCCGATCGCGTTCATCACGAAGGCCTTCTTCGCCGCGGCGACCGGCTCGGGCCGCTCGTGCCAGAAGCCGATCAGCAGGTAGGACGAGAGGCCGACCAGGCCCCAGCCGGCCAGCAGCAGCACGAAGTTGCCGGCCATGACCAGCAGCAGCATCGAGAACAGGAACACGTCCATGTAGACGAAGAAGCGCCGCTCCTTGACGTCGCCGTGCATGTAGCCGATCGAGTACATGACGATCACGGCGCCGACGCCGGCCACGATCAGCATCTCGGTCACCGAGAGCGGGTCGACCAGGATCGAGAACGGCACCCGGAACGTGCCCGAGCCCGCCCACGTGTAGAGCGTGTAGGTGTGCGCCCGGGCGGAGGCGTTCTCGCCCAGCATCCCGATCAACTCGCCGACCGCCGCCGCGAACGCGACGAAAGCGAACAGCGTGCCGCCCCAGGCCGCCGCCTGGCGCGAGATCTTCGACCCGGCCAGGGTCAGGGCCGCCACGCCGGCGAGCGGCGCGAACAGGCAGATCCAGGCGAGCGCCTCCATCAGCCCCGCAGCCCCGTCAGCCGGTCGACGTCGAGGTCGCCCTTGCGCCGGGCGACGGCCACGACGATCCCGAGGCCGACGACGACCTCGGACGCCGCCACGGCCATCACGACGAGCGCGAAGACCTGCCCGGACTGCTGGCCCAGGTAGCGCGAGAAGGAGATCAGCGCCAGGTTGCAGGCGTTCAGCATGATCTCGACGGAGAGCAGCAGGATCAGCGGGCTGCGGCGGGTGAAGACGCCGTAGAGGCCGATCCCGAACAGGATGGCCGACACCGACACGAACCACTCGACGCCGACGTGCATCAGCCCTCGTCCTTCTCGTTGGACCCGGCGCCGGAGCGGACGATCTCGAACTCCGTCTCGGCCTGCATGACCGACGACTGCAGCGACTGCACCCGCACGGGCTGCTCGACCTCGAACGCGCCCGGCTCGTCGGCGCCGCGCGGCGCGGGCCGGCGGGTGGCGAGGACGACGCCGCCGACGGCGGCGATCAGGAGCAGCACCGACGTGCCCTCGAACGCGAGCAGGTAGCGGCCCAGGAAGCTCTGGGCGATCGCCTGGGGAGCGCCGAAGGCGTCGCTCACGACGGGGCCGTGCAGGAAGCTCTCGCGCTCGACGCCGAACACGATCTCGGCGGCGATGCCGGCGGCCGCGACGAGCGCGGCCAGCGTCTGCCACCACGGCCGCTCCCCCCGGGTGGGCTCGTCGGCGCGGCCGCCCAGGTAGGCGGTCACGAACAGGAACATGATCATCACCGCGCCCGCGTACACGATCACCTGCGCCGCGGCCAGGAAGTCGGACTGGAGCAGGATGTAGAAGGTGGCGAGCGCGATCAGGTTCGCGATCAGCGAGAGCGACGAGATGAACGGGTTGCCGGAGAGCACGACCATCAGCGCGGCCGAGATCGCCACCACGGAGGCGACGACGAACACGATGTCGTAGGTCACGCCGGGCCTCCCTCGCCGGCCGGATCGACCACGTCGAACGGGTCGACCGGGGCGACGGGCGTCGTGCGGCTCGGGTGCATCGGCTCGAGCAGCATGTCCTTGTCGTAGACCATCGCCTCGCGGGACATCTCGGCCAGCTCGTAGTCGTGCCCGAGCGTGATGGCGTCGAACGGACAGGCCAGCTCGCAGTAGCCGCAGAAGATGCAGCGGCTCATGTTGATCTCGTAGATGCGGGCGTAGCGCTCGCCCGGTGAGTAGCGCTCTTCAGGCGTGTTCTCGGCCGCCACGACCCGGATGCAGTCGGCCGGGCAGGCGGCGGCGCAGAGCGAGCAGCCGACGCATTTCTCGAGGCCGTTCTCGTGCCGGTGCAGGCGGTGGCGGCCGCGGAACCGGGGGTAGACCGGCCGCTTGTACTCCGGGTACTGCTGCGTGACGGGCTTCCGGAACAGGTGCCGGAACGTGACCGCGAAGCCCTTGACGGTGCCGGTGACGGGCATTGTCCTCGATCCTTACGCGCGCCAGGCCACGATGACCGACGTGACCAGCAGGTTGAGGGTGGCGGCCGGGAGGAGCACCTTCCAGCCGATCGACATCAGCTTGTCGTAGCGCACGCGCGGCAGCGTCGCCCGCAGCCACATGGCGACGAAGATGAAGATCGCCATCTCGAGCACCATCCAGACCGGGCCGGGCAGCCACGGCCACCCGTAGCCGCCCAGGAACAGCACCGACGCGATCGCCGAGAAGGCGATCAGGGCGACGTACTCGGCGTTCTGGAACATGGCGAAGCGCATGCCGCCGTACTCGGTGTGGTAGCCGGCGACGAGCTCGCCCTCGGCCTCCGGCAGGTCGAACGGGATGCGGCTCGTCTCGGCCGTCGAGGCGACGACGTAGACGATGAACCCGAGGAACTGCGGGATGATGTAGGGGATTCCGTCGCGGTGCTGGGCCTCGACGATGCCGGTCAGCGAGAGCGTGTGGCTCATCATGACGACGCCGATCACGGCGAGCGCCAGGCTGACCTCGTAGGAGATCAGCTGGCTGACGGCCCGCATCGAGCCGAGCAGGCTGTACTTGGAGCTCGACGACCAGCCGCCGACCAGGAAGCCGTAGAAGCTGAGCGATCCCAGCGCGAACACCACGAGCAGGGCCACGTTCGGGTCGGAGATCCACAGGAAGATCTGGAAGTCGGTGCCCGGGATCGTGGCCTGGCCGCCGAACGGGATTACGGCGAACACGCAGAGCGACGCGAACAGCGACACGAGCGGCGCCGCCAGGTAGAGCACCGGGTTCACGCCGACGGGGAGCAGGCTCTCCTTGCGGATCAGCTTGACCAGGTCGGCGATCGGCTGGAGCAGCCCGAACGGGCCGACGCGGTTGGGTCCGAGCCGCACCTGGAAGCGGCCGAGCAGGCGCCGCTCGCCCCAGGTGAGGACGGCGAAGACGCCCATCACGAGGTTGGCCAGGATGAGCGACTTGATCAGCGTGACGATGAAGCCGTCAGGCATCCGGAGCCTCCGCCGGCGCGGCGGCGACCGAGCCGGGGCCGACGTGCGGCACGCGCGCGGCCAGGCGGACGACTCCGGGGCGCAGGCCGCGCTGCACCAGCGCGGGGCCGGTCACGGTGTGGCCGTCGTGCGTCACCTGGATGCGCTCGCCGGTGGCGATGCCGAGCGACTCGGCGTCGACGTGGGCGATCTCGATCCCGCGGCGGCGCTGGAAGTGCAGCGCCTCGGTGTGGTCGACGGCGGCGCCGGACATCAGCTCGCGGTAGCCGACGACGACCGTCTGCGGCACCGCGGCGGCGGCCACCTGGGCCGCTGCCGGGGCCTCCCCGGCGGTCGTGCGCTCGCCGAGCGGCGCGCGCTCGCCGATGCCTGACCACGAGAGGCCGGCGAAGGCGGGCCGGCGCTCGGCCAGGTCGGCGAACGCGGCCGGCGGGTCGTGCGGAAGCTCGACGCCGAGGCGGGCGCCCAGCTCGGCCGCCCAGGCGTAGCCGTCGGTGACGCCGTCGGGCGCCCTGGCGGCGGCGCGCAGGCGCTGCACGCGCCCCTCGAGGTTCACGAGCGTTCCGTCCTTCTCGAGCGTCTGCGACTCGGGCACGATCGTCGTGACCCAGCCGGACGAGTCGCTCTGGAAGCCGGCCACCTGGAGCGCGAAGAAGCACCGCGCGAGCGCGTTTCGCCATCGCTCCCCGCCGTGCCAGTCGCCGACGGGGTCGGCGCCGAGCAGCACGAGCGCCTTGATCGTGCCCGACTCGGCCAGCTCCAGCGCCTGGTCGGGCGAGGCGGTGCCGAGGCCGGCGGCCGCGATCCCGATCTCGTTCGCGGCCCGGGGCGTGCGCAGGACGCGGCAGCCGGAGGTGTGGGCGACGTGCGCGAGCACCGAGGCCACCTCGGCCCGCATCGGGCCGGCCCAGATCAGGACGGCGTTCTCGCCGCGCAGGGCGTCCGCCAGGGGGCCGTCGCCGCCGGCCGCCTCGAGCAGCGCGGTGTGCGAGGTGCCGGGCGCGGCCGAGGCGTGGGTCGCGCCCCGCAGCGTGTCGAGGCGGGTGGCACCGGGGCCGACGGTGAAGACGCCGGCGCCCTTGCCGACGGCCTTGCGGATCCAGAGCTCGAGGACGGGCGCGCGATGCCCGAGGTCGGCGTCGCCGGCGACCACGATCGCGCTCGCGCCGGCCAGGTCGGGGATCGACGCCGCGTACGGCTCGAGGTCGCCCCACCACGAGCCGCCCTCGGGGCCGCACACGCCGACGCCGCCGCCGAGCGCCTCGGCCAGCAGCCGCGCCCAGGCGTGCGCCTCCTCGTTGGTCTGCTCGCCCGACGCCAGCACCGCGACCGACCCGGGGCCGAACCGCTCGACGGTGGCGCGCAGGCGATCCGCGACGTGGTCGAGGACGTCGGTCGTCGCGACCGCCTCCAGGCCGCGCCCGCCCCGGATCAGGTTCTGCGTCACCCGCTCGGGGCTGTGCAGGTGGCCAAACCCGTAGCGGCCCTTGTCGCACAGCCAGCCCTCGTCCACCTCGGGATGGTTGCGCGAGAGGATGCGGTTGACCTTGCCCTCGCGGATGGTGGCGTAGGTGTTGCAGCCGACCGCGCACCCGCCGCAGACGGTGGGCACGTTCTGTATCTCCCACGGCCGGGCCAGAAAGCGGTACGTCGACGAGGTGAGCGCGCCAACGGGACAGAGCTCGGTCACGTTGCCGGAGAACTCGTTCGTGTAGGGCCGCCCCTCGAACGTGGTGATGATCGAGTTGGCGCCGCGGTTCTCGGTCACCAGCTGCATGTCGCCGGAGACGTCCTCGGAGAAGCGCGTGCAGCGGTAGCAGAGGATGCAGCGCTCGCGGTCGAGCTTGATCAGCGGCGAGATCGGCACCGGCTTGTCCTGCGTCCGCTTCGACAGCGTCATGCGGGTGACGCCGGGGCCATAGCGGAAGGTCAGGTCCTGCAGCGGGCACTCGCCGCCCTTGTCGCACACCGGGCAGTCGAGCGGGTGGTTCAGCAGCAGGAACTCGAGCACCGCGTCCTGGCCCTCCTTGGCCCGGGCCGAGTGCGAGTTCACGATCATGCCGTCGGCGACGGGCGTCGTGCAGGCGGTCTGCAGCTTGGGGATGCCCTCGATCTCGCACAGGCACATGCGGCATGCGCCCACGCCGGCCCCGAGCCGGGGCTCGTAGCAGAAGACGGGGATCTCGACGCCGGCTTCGGCCGCCGCCTCGACCACCGAAAGGCCCTTGGCGACCGTGACCTCGCGGCCGTTGATCTGCAGCGTGACGGTGTTGGTCTCGACCGTCGCCACTACGCGGGCTCCTCGTCCATGTCGGGGTCGTCCTCGTACAGCTCCTCGGCCATGTCGATCTCGTCCTGGGCCGCGGCCAGGCGCAGGAGGTCGGGCACGATCAGCTCGGGGTCCTCGCCCTCCTCGATGCGACGGCGCACGTCCAGGAACGCGTCGTGGAAGGTGTTCACGCCGGCACGCCGCTCGTGTCGTGGTACAGGCTCGAGATCGGGCTCTTCGCGACGAAGGGGCAGCCGCCTTCGTCGATATGGCGCTGGAACTCCTCGCGGAAGTGGGTGACGTAGCTCGCGACCGGCATCGCCATCGCGTCGCCGAGCGGGCACAGACACTTGCCGAGGATGCGGTCGCACACGTTCAGGAGCAGGTCGAGGTCGTGCTGGCCGGCGGTGCCCTCCTCAATCCGCTGGATGATGTCGACGCCCCACTTCGTGCCCTCGCGGCAGGGCGTGCACTTGCCGCAGCTCTCGTGGCGGTAGAACTGCGCCACGCGCAGGGCCAGCTGCACCATGCAGGTGCGGTCGTCGATCACGACCACCGCGCCGGAGCCGGCCATCGATCCGGCGGCGGCGATCGACTCGTAGTCGATGCCGGTGTCGAGCTGGTCGGGCATGAGGAGCGGCGTCGAGGAGCCGCCGGGGATGATCGCCTTGATCGTGCGCCCGTCGGGCGCGCCGCCGCCCAGGCCCTCGATCAGGTCGCGCAGGGTCGAGGTCAGCGGCAGCTCGTAGTTGCCGGGCCGCTTCACGTTGCCGGAGAGCGAGAAGACGCGCGTGCCCTTCGACCGCTCCGTGCCGATGGCGGCATAGGCCTCGCCGCCCATCTTCACGATGGCGGGGATCGAGGCCAGCGTCTCGACGTTGTTCACGAGCGTCGGCGCGGCGTAGAGGCCTGCGACGGCGGGGAACGGGGGCTTCGAGCGGGGCTGGCCGCGCTCGCCCTCGAGCGAGGTCAGAAGGGCCGTCTCCTCACCGCAGATGTAGGCGCCGGCGCCGCGGTGCAGGACGACGGTGGCGTCGTAGCCCGAGCCGAGCACGTTGCGGCCGACGTAGCCGCGCGAGTGGGCCTCCTCGAGCGCCCGCTTCAGCACCTCGAACTCGGTGCGGTACTCGCCCCGGATGTAGATGAACGCCGAGGTGGCGGACATCGCGTAGCTCATGATCAGGATCCCCTCGATCAGCGCGTGCGGGTTGCGCAGCATGATCTCGCGGTCCTTGAACGTTCCAGGCTCCGACTCGTCCGCGTTCACGCACAGGTAGGCCGGCGTGCGCCCCTTGGGCAGGAACGACGCCTTGCGCCCGGTGGGGAAGCCGGCGCCGCCGCGGCCGCGCAGGCCGGAGGTGTCGACCAGCGAGACCACGTCGGCGGACTCCATGCCGAGTGCGGTGCGCAGCGACTGGTAGCCGCCCGCCTGCTCGTAGGAGTGGACGTCGCGGCGGTCGCCGTCGAAGTCGAGCAGGATCCTCTTCGTGTCGCTCATCGGGCCTCCCCGCGCAGCTCGTCCAGGAGCGGCTTCACCCGGTCGGGGCCAAAGGGCTCGTGGTAGCGCTCGTCGACCGAGACGACGGGGCCCCAGCCGCAGCCGCCGTAGCACTCGACGGTGCGCAGTGTGAACCGGCCGTCGGCCGTCGTCGACCCGGGCTCGATGCCGAGCTCACGGGAGAACTCGCGCAGCGTCTCGCCCGCGCCGACGAGCGCGCAGGAGATGTTCGTGCAGACGCAGATCTCGTGCGTGCCGGCGGGGTGCAGCCGGAACATGTCGTAGAACGACGCCACCGACTTGCACAGCGCGGGCGTGAAGCCGGTCGCGTCGGCCACCTGCTCGAACGCCTCGGTCGAAAGCCAGCTGTACTCCTCCTGGGCCAGCCGCAGCGCCGGGATCAGGGCCGAGCGCGGCTCGGGGTAGAGCGCGACGACGGCCAGGATGCGGTCGCGCAGGGGCGCGCTCGTGTCGTCCGGCCGAAGCGGCGGCGGCATCTCCGGGCGGGTCTCCATCGCGCCCGCGAGCGTCTCGGCGGTGGCCGGATCCACTACCGGTCCGCCTCGCCCATCACGCCGTCGAGCGATCCGACCACGACGATCATGTCGCCGACGTAGCGGTTCACCGACATCATCGCCGTCACCTGGAGGCTGACGAAGCTCGGCGCCCGGAAGTGCACCCGCCACGGCTTGGGACCGCCGTCGGACACGAGGTAGCAGCCGAACTCGCCCCGGGGCGACTCCACCGGGTAGTAGACCTGCCCGGGCGCGACCCGGAAGCCCTCGGTGACGAGCTTGAAGTGGTGGATCAGCGACTCCATCGAGGTGTGCAGCTCGGCCCGCGGCGGCAGCACGTACTTGCGGTCGGTCGCCATCACCGGGCCGGACGGCATCCTGTCGAGGCACTGCTCGATGATCCGCACCGACTCGTACATCTCCTTCGTGCGGCACAGGAAGCGGTCATACGCGTCGCCGCGTTCGCCGACGATGACGTCGAAGTCGAGCTCGGGGTACGCCAGGTACGGGTCCGTGCGGCGCAGGTCGTAGGGGACGCCGCTCGCGCGCAGGTTGGGGCCGGAGAGCCCCATCGCGATCGCGGTCTCCTTGGAGATCGTGCCGATCCCCTGGTAGCGCGACTTCCAGACCGCGTTGCCGGCCAGCAGGTCGAGGTACTCGTCGATCCGCTTCGGCATCATCTCGCAGAACTTGCGGCACTCGGCGTAGAAGCCCTTGGGCAGGTCCTCGGCCACGCCGCCGACCTGCGGATAGCGGTCGTGCATGCGCACGCCGGTGGCCATCTCGAACAGGTCGAGCACCGCGTCGCGCTCGCGCAGGCAGTAGAAGAAGACCGACATCGCGCCCATCTCCACGGCCGACGTGCCCAGGTAGATCAGGTGGCTGTGGATCCGGTTCAGCTCGGCGAAGAGGGTGCGGATCCACTGGGCCCGCTCGGGCACCTCGATCCCGATCAGCTTCTCGACCGCGCCGACGTAGGCCAGCTCGTTCGCAAAGAACGCCACGTAGTCCATCCGCGGCGCGTAGGGGATGCCCTTCCAGTACGTCTTCTGCTCGAAGTTCTTCTCGAAGCCGGTGTGGACGTAGCCGATGTCGGCGTCGAGGCCGACGACCACCTCGCCGTCGAGCGTCACGATCAGGCGCAGGACCCCGTGCGTCGAGGGGTGGTTCGGCCCGAAGTTGACGGTGATCAGGTCCTCGCCCGGCGGTGGGTCGACCTTCGACGGCGCGCCCGGCGGGATCTGCGCGGGGGCGAACAGGGGCTCGACCGGGGCGGGTGGGCGCTCGACGGTGCTCATACCGCGTCCGTGAACTGGACCGGCTCGCCGCCGATGGGATAGTCCTTGCGCAGCGGGTGCCCGTCCCAGTCGTTCGGCATGATGAGGCGGCGCATGTTGGGGTGGCCGGTGAAGACGACGCCCATCAGGTCGTACTGCTCGCGCTCGTGCCAGTCGGCGGTCGGCCACACCGGGACGACGCTCGGCACCTCCTGGCCGTCGTCCAGCCAGACCTGCACGCGCACGCGGTCCGTGGGCCCGTCGCCGACGTGGGCGAGGTGGTAGCGCACCGCGAAGCGCTTCGGCGGCTGCTCGGGCGTCTGCGCCGCGCCCCAGCTGCCGGGCGCGTTCAGATCGCGGCCGCGCTCCGTGCCGAAGTAGCCGGCGACGGCGTCGCCGTAGCCGAGGTGGTCGACGGCCGAGACGGCCGAGAGGAAGTTCTTGCCCTGCTGGTCGCGCAGGTAGGTGCAGACGTCGATCAGCTTCTCCGGCTTGACCGTGAGCGTGGGCATGTCGATGCCCTTCTCATGCCCGACCACGGAGCCGGGCACGGCCTTCTTTACCGCCGCCGCAAGCTGCGCCGCCGTCACGCCTTCGACTTCTCCAGCTCGTACGCGGGAGGGATGCCGGCGCGGATCTTGCGCTGGATCAGCCGGAAGCCGTCGAGCACCGCCTCGGGCCGGGGCGGGCAACCGGGGACGTGCACGTCGACGGGGACGATCTTGTCGACGCCCTGGAGGATCGCATAGTTCGCGAACATGCCGCCCGAGCTCGAGCAGGCGCCCATCGCCATGACCCACTTCGGCACGAGCATCTGGTCGTAGACCTGGCGCAGGGGCGCGGACATCTTGTGCGACACGCGCCCGGACACGATCAGAAGGTCGGACTGGCGGGGCGAGCTGCGGAAGACCTCGGCGCCGAAGCGGGCGATGTCGTAGCGCGGCGACGGAAGCGACATCATCTCGATCGCGCAGCAGGCGAGGCCGAAGCCCGCCGGCCAGATCGAGTTCGACTGCGCCCACGCGAGCGCCTTCTCCACGGTCGTCAGCATGACGTACTGCTCGAGATCCTCCGAGCGGACCGCGCGGTCGATATGGACGGGCGTTACCGCCATTCCAGTGCCCCCCTACGCCAGACATAGACATATGCCACCACGAGCAGCACGACAAACGTGACCATCTCGGCCAGCCCGAACCACTTGAGCGCGTGCAGCGTGAGCGCGAGCGGGTAGAGGAACACGATCTCGATGTCGAACACGATGAAGAGCATCGCGGTCATGTAGTAGCTGACCGTGAACCGGCCGGCCAGGAACGTCTGCGACGAGACGCCGGACTCGAACGGGATGCTCTTGTCGCCGGCGTGGCGAGAGGTGCGCGTCGAGAGGGCGAAGGTCGCGAACAAGAGGCTGAACGGGATCACGAATGCGATCGCCGCAAATACGAGCAGAGCTGCCCAGTCGCCGAGCACCGAGGGCGACTATAGCACCGCTCACAAGCTCCCCTTCCGCCGCGCCGCGATCCGCATGTTCTTGCGGATTCGCGTGGGGTGGCGGGTGTCACAAACGCCCCTCGAGAAGGGCGTGACTAGACTGCTCATCGTGACTTCCGAGCAGATCGTCGACATCACGATCATCGGCGGTGGGCCGACCGGCCTTGCGGCCGCCTACTACGGCGGGCACCGTGATGCCTCGGTGCGGATCGTCGAGAGCCTCGAGCAGCTGGGCGGCCAGGTCTCTGCCGTCTACCCCGAGAAGCACATCTTCGACGTGGCCGGATACCCAAAGATCAACGGCCAGGAGCTGATCGACCGGCTCACCGACCAGGCGATGCAGTACCAGCCGGAGGTACGGCTGGGCGAGGTCGTCGAGACGATCTCCCACCGCGACGACGAGGTGATCGAGCTGCACACGGCCGCGGGCGAGACGCTGCTCACGCGGACGATGATCATCACCGCGGGCCACGGGGCGTTCAACCCGCGCAAGCTCGACCTGCCTGACCTGGACCGGTGGGAGGGGAACGGCCTGCATTACTTCGTGAAGAAGAAGGAGGCGTTCTCGGGCAAGCGGGTCGTGCTGGTCGGCGGCGGCGACTCGGCGCTCGACTGGGCGCTCGGCCTGCAGGACACCGCGGCGGCCCCGATCACGCTGATCCACCGGCGCGAGCGGTTCCGCGGCCTGGAGTCGTCGGTGAACGAGGTGCGCCGCCTGGCCGGCGAGGGCCGGGTCGACATCATGGTGCCGTGCGAGGTGCGGGCGGCCTCGGGGAACGGGCGGCTCGAGGCGATCACGGTCGAGAACACCGAGACGGGCGAGATGCGCGAGGTGGCCTGCGACGAGGTCGTGACGCTGCTCGGCTTCGTGTCGCACCTGGGCCCGATTGCCAACTGGGGCCTCGACTTCGCGAACAAGCGTCAGATCCAGGTCAACCAGACCTGCGAGACGAACCTTCCGGGCATCTACGCCGCCGGCGACGTGGCCGGCTTCGACGGCAAGATCACGCTCATCACGGTCGGATTTGCGGAGGCCGCGCTGGCCGCGAACCACGCCGTGGCGCGCATCCGCGGCGAGAAGGCTCAGCCGAAGTACTCGACCGAGTAGGCCGCCGCCCGGATCGCGAGGACGGCGAGCACCGCCGCCGTGGCGATGAGGCCGCACCAGATGCCTTCGAACGCGACGACCGCCCGGGCTGACCAGTCACCGCCACCACCGAACGGGTGGGTGTTGGAGAACGCGAACGAGAGGGCGATCCCAGCGGCCGCGAGGACGGGCAGCGGCAGGAACGGCAGCCACCAGCGTGTGCGCGAGGTGTAGACGCCGCACGCCCCGCCGGCCAGGATCGCCACGATCGGGAACACCATCCAGATCCCTGGCAGGTGGCGAGCGTAGAACCACCAGACGGCGACCGTGATGAGGGCCAGGCTCGCGATCGCAAGGCGACGCTCCATGGACTAATCATAGCGTAGGGGCTATAGCGCGTCGATAGCTTGGCGCTGATTGGCGGCGGTTGGTCCGGAAGGCCGGTACCTGGCACTTGGCGGTGTTCGCATGTGTCATTTGCGTGTTCCGCCACAGTTCGGGCACAGGATGCATCGGGGGATAGCCGGCCCGGGCTCGACCGCCGTCATCTCGGGCACCTACGCGCGCCGGCCCTTCCGTCCGAGGCTTGAATCGGGTGACTCGTGGTGCGGCCAGCCCCCGGCGCTGCTGCGGGACTACTGGGTGCTCTCGACCTGTCCGTGCTCCACGCTGGTCGTCCGGACCGGCGGCCGCTACCCCGCGTGGCCGATGGCCACCGGCTGCACGATCGACTCGTCGAACTAGGCCCGGAGGTCGAGGCGCCAGTCGTTGCAGGTCATCCAGTGCCCCTCCGGGTACTCGAACTCGCACGCTTCGAGCAGCTCGAAGCCGAGCTTGCGGCAGATCGCGTTGGACGGGGCGTTGTCGACGTTCGGGAAGGCGTGCATGAACCTGTGCATGTCGTCCTCCTTCGCGAGCGCGATCGCCTGCGCAGTCGCCGCAACGGCGATGCCGCGGCCCTGGTACTCCGGCACGACCATCCAGCCGACCTCGTAGACCTGGCCGCCGCGCCACTCCTTCATCCAGAAGCCGACCGAGCCGACGCCGGCGCCGCTCGCCACGTCGACGATCTTCAGCATGCGATCGCCGGGCTCGAGCTGCTCGTACCGAGCCTGCCGCTCCCGCACCTTCTCCGGGCTCTCCGGGCCACCGAGGTGCCCGGTCATCCGCGGATCGCCCATCAGCCGCTCCAGCAGCGGCAGATCGCCGCCGCCCCACGGCACGAGAGTCACCGTCGCGCTCACGCCTCGCACCCTACTGACCGCCCGGGTGGGCGGACGGTCCTGTTCGTCGCGGGTCTGGCTGTTGGCGTTGTTTGCATGTGTCATTTGCAGTTTCCCGACACTCTTGCCACATCCCGGCACGAAGGCGTGAAACCTCGCCCTGCAACCCGTTCAAGCCCGGCGGGAGTAGTCTCCAATACATGACCGAGACCACCGCATCCCGCGAGCTTTGGGGCGCGGAGACGCGCAAGGCGGTCGAGAACTTCCCGGTGTCGGGCGAGCCGATTCCGGCGGCGGTGGTCCACTGGCTGGGCCGGATCAAGGCGGCCGCCGCGCGCGTGAACGCCGACCTGGGACTGCTCGACGCCGACGTCGCCGCCCGCATCGCCTCCGCCGCCGACCAGGTCGCCAACGGCGACCACGACGACCAGTTCCCGATCGACGTCTTCCAGACCGGCTCCGGCACGTCGTCCAACATGAACGCGAACGAGGTGATCGCGACCCTCGCCGGCGAGGGCGTCCACCCGAACGACCACGTGAACATGGGCCAGTCGTCCAACGACGTCTTCCCGTCGGCCGTGCACCTGGCCGCGCTCGACCGGCTCGTCCACGACCTGCGCCCCGCGCTCGACCGCCTCGCGGCCGCGCTCGGCGCGAAGGCCGACGAGTTCGCAGATGTCGTCAAGTCCGGCCGCACCCACCTGATGGACGCCGTCCCGGTCACGCTGGGGCAGGAGTTTGGCGGCTACGCGGCCCAGATCCGCGAGGGCGGCGCCCGGGTCGACGCGACCCTCGAGCGGCTCGCGAAGATCCCGCTCGGCGGCACTGCCACCGGCACCGGCCTGAACACCCACCCGGACTTCGCCGCCGGCGTGCGCACGCGGCTGGCCGGCGACACCGGCCTCGAGATCCACCCGCCGGCCGACCCGTTCGAGGCGCAGGCCAACCGCGACGGCCTCGTCGAGGCCTCCGGCGCCTTGCGCACGGTCGCCGTCTCGCTGACGAAGATCGCGAACGACCTGCGCTGGATGAGCTCCGGCCCCCGCGCAGGCCTGGCCGAGATCATCCTGCCCGAGCTCCAGAAGGGCAGCTCGATCATGCCCGGCAAGGTGAACCCGGTGATCCCGGAGGTGGCCTGCCAGGTCGCCGCCCAGGTGATCGGGAACGACGCCGCCATCGCGGTCGGCGGCCTGCAGGGCAACTTCGAGCTGAACGTCCAGATCCCGCTCATGGCCCGCAACCTGCTCGGCTCGATCGGCCTCCTGGCCGCCGCCTGCCGGCTGCTCGCCGAGCGCTGCGTCGAGGGCATCGAGGCGAACGAGGCCAACTGCGAGCGCCACGCCGAGAGCACGCTCGCCGTCGCCACCGCGCTCAACCCGTACATCGGCTACGACCGGGCCACGGCGATCGTGAAGGACGCCGCCGCATCCGGCCGCTCGCTGCGCGAGGTCGCGCGCGACCACGGCGTCGACGAGGAGATCCTCGACACCGCGCTCGACCTGCGGGCGATCGCGCGCGGCAACCAGGAGGCGTGAGCATGGACGTCGTCGTCCTCCAGCACATCGCCTGCGAGCCGCCCGGCGAGTACGAGACCGTCCTGCGCGAGCGCGGGGCCACCCTGCACCGGGTCGAGCTCGACGAGGGCGAGCCGCTCCCGGCGCTCGCCGAGTTCGACGCGATCGTCGCGATGGGCGGCCCCATGAGCGTGAACGACGACGCCGAGCTGCCCTGGCTGACTGCCGAGAAGGCGGCGATCGGCGAGGCCGTCCGCGCGGGCGTGCCGTACTTCGGCGCCTGCCTCGGCGTGCAGCTCCTCGCCGCGAGCCTCGGCGCGCGCGTCTATGCCGGACCGGAGCCCGAGGTGGGCGTGCTGCCGGTGACGCTCTCGGCCGAAGGTGCCGCCGACCCGCTCTTCGCCGGCCTGCCGGCGTCCTTCCCGACGCTGCAGTGGCACGGCGACACGTTCGACCTGCCCGAGGGCGCGACCCTGCTCGCGTCGTCGCCGGCCTTCCCGAACCAGGCGTTCCGCTACGGCCGCGCCGCCTACGGCATCCAGTTCCACATGGAGGTGCTGCCGGAGATGGCGCGCGCGTGGGCGCTCGTGCCCGAGTACGCCGGCTATGCCGACCGCGTGCTCGGCGAGGGCGGGATGGGGCGGTTGCTGGCCGCGTTCGACGGCGCAGAGGCGGGCATGCGGGCGACCGGCCGGGCGATGTTCGAGCGCTGGGCCGAGCTTGCCGTCCCCGTCGCCGGATAGCCGCTTCCTGGCGCTCCGGTTCGCCGCCCAGGACGCGTCCGACTTCGCGATGAGCGACGACCAGGTGCGCCGCTACATGGCGCTGCGCGACGGCGGGTCGAGCACGGCCGAGATCGCCGAGCAGCTCGACGTCCCGGCCGAGATCGCCGTCGCGCTCGTGAAGGCGGATGCCGCCCAGGAGCTGGCCGGGCGGATCGCCGCGGGCGAGGAGCCGATGTACCCGCCGCCCCCGCCCGAGGACCGCGTCGCGGACTTCCGCCTCGGCTCGTCCCGGGTGCCGTTCGCCGTGCTCGTCCTCGTGCTGCTCGGCGTGATCGTCTACGCCCTGGCCCGCTGAGCAGCCACGAAGCTGCGCACGAGCGCGCCGCTCTCGGCCAGCGCGTCCCACAGCGGCACGTGCCCGCCCGGAACGACCTCGAGCCGGCATCTCCGCATCTCCGCGGCTGCCCATTCGGCGTCGGCCGCGGTGAGCATGTCCGAGCGCTCGCCGCGCACGATGAGGACGGTGCAGACGATCTCCTTCAGCCCCTGGGCCGGCTGGGCCATCGCCTCGAGCGCGGCCGCGGCGGCGTCGTGGCTGTAGCGGAAGCGGAGGCGCCCGTCCTGGTCGACGACGAGATGCTCGGCCACGTCCTCCTCGATCAGCACGCCCGGCGTGTGGAGGCGGCCCGCGTAGCCGGGCCACTCGGCGATGGCCGCGTCGGCGTTCGCGTAGATCTTGCTGCGCCGCTCGGCGGCGGCCAGCTCGCGCACTCGCTCGGGGTCGGGACGGAGCGGCGGATCGAGCAGCGCGAGCGCCGCCACCCGGCCGCCCTGGGCGGCGGTGTACTCGAGCGCCACCCGGCAGCCGAAGCCGTCGCCGACGAGCACCACCTGGCCGGCCCCGACCTCCTCGAGCACCTCGTCGAGGTCGGCCGCGTGCTGGGCGAGCGTATGCGGGCCCGACCAGGGCGAGCGGCCGTGGCCGCGCAGGTCGTACGCGATCACCCGCCGGTCGTCGGTCATCATGCGCGCGACCCGCTCGAACCGGCGGGCGTGGCCGCGGGCGCGATGGAGGCAGACGACCGGCGGCAGGTCCCCGGCACCCCACACCAGGATGTGGAACCTGCTCACGCGGGCAGTTTAAGGATGTATTGACTTCCGGGCATCCGACCCCGCGCACGCCGCACCCACCGTCTAAGCTCTCGCCTCATGCCGGCGCTCCCTCCCGCGGTCAGCGGCGCCCTGGCCCAGCCGTGAGGGTTCTCATCCTCTCCGCCCCGGTTGGTGCCGGACACGATGCGGCTGCGCGCGGCGTGGCCGCGGAGCTGCGCGCGCGGGGCGCCGAAGTCGAGATCGACGACGGGCTGGCGCTGATCGGCCGCTTGGTGCACCGGCTGGTGGTCGACGGATACCACTGCCAGATCGAGTATGCACCGTGGTCATGGCGCGTGCTGTATCGCGTCACCCGCTCCCGCCGGCTGATCCGGCTCGGCGGGGCGTTCCTGGCGCTGCGGGGCGGGCGCCGGCTGCGGGAGCGGATCGAGTCCGGCGGCTACGACGCCGTCGTGTCCGCCTATCCGGTGGTCTCGATGGTGCTCGCCCGCCTGCGCCGGACGGGCAAGCTGCGCGTCCCCTGCTGCACGCTCGTCACCGACTTCGACCCGCACCCGGCCTGGGTGCACCCCGAGCTCGACGCCAACCTGGGCGTCGGCGGCGTCTGCAGCGAGGGGATGCGGCCCGTGCGGCCGCCGGTGCCGGTGCCGCCGGACGACCCCACGCTGCGCCCGTGCATGCGCGAGCGGTTGGAGCTCGCGCCCGGCGAGCGCGCAGTCCTGATCGTCGGCGGTGCCTGGGGCGTCGGGCACCTGCACGACGCGGCCCTTTCGGTCGCGGCCGTGCCGGGGATGCGCCCGATCGTCGTCGCCGGGCACAACGACGGCCTGCGCCGGCGGATCGAGACCGACCCCGCGCTCGAGGGGGTCACCGTCTTCGGGTTCACGGGGCTGATGGCCGGGCTGATGGCCGCGAGCGACGTCCTGGTCGCGAACGCCGGCGGCCTCACCTGCCTCGAGGCCTTCGCGGCCGGCCTCCCCGTCGTCATGTTCGACCCGCTCCCGGGCCACGGCGAGGACAACGGCCGGCACATGGAGCGGGCCGGGATGATCACGGCCGCCGCGAGCGAGCCCGGCCTGCGGGCGCTGCTCGCCGACAACGGTTTCTGGTCCGTCCGGGCACCCGAGACGGCCGCGAGGGCGCTGGCCCTCTTCGAGCGCCCCTGCACGGCCGAGCATCTCGCCGCCCTGCGCCCCGCCGCCGGCCCGACCCGCGCGCTGGTGCGGGTGCGCCGCGTCGCCGTCGTCACCGCGGCGGTGATGGCGCTCGGCATGGCCGACAAGTTGGGCGACGCCGTCGCGGCGACGCCGGTCTCCGCCCATCACGGCGCCGTGGTGCAGCAATGGGAAGGGCGCTAGCGGCGGTCGCCTGTGCGGCGGCCGCGGCCTACGCGTCGCCGGCGCTCGGGGCGGTCGGCCGGCTGCGCTACCCCGGCGTCGTGCGCCGGCTCGAGGGCCGCGACGATGCGGTCGCGCTCACCTTCGACGACGGACCGCACCCGGCCGGGACACCGGCGGTGCTCGCCGAGCTCGACCGCCACGGGCTCGTCGCCACCTTCTACGTGGTCGCGGCCCGGGCCCGCCGCCACCCGGCACAGCTGGTGGAGGTCGTCGCGGCCGGGCACGGGCTTGGCCTGCACGGCGGCCCGCACCTGCCGCACGCGCTCCTGCCCCCGCTCGTTCTCGAGCGGGTGCTCGAGCGCGCCCGGGCCGAGGTCGAGGAGCTGGCCGGCGCCGAGGTGCGGAGCGTGCGGGCGCCATTTGGCGCCGCCAGCCTGGCCACCCTGCGCTATGCCGCCGGGGCCGGGCTCCCGCTCGTCAGCTGGTCACGGTGGGGCCGTGACTGGGAGCCGGGGGCGGCGCCGGATGCCATCGCCCGCCGTGTCGCCGGGGGCGTCGAGGGCGGCGACATCCTGCTCCTGCACGACTCGGACGCCTACTCGGCCCGGGGGTCGTGGGGGCGCACGGTCGAAGCCCTGCCCGAGATCGCGGGCCGCATCCGCGATGCGGGACTGGAGACCGTGCGCGTGGGCTAGTGCGCGACGGCGCGCGAGCCGCCCCCGGCCGCGAGCCGCTGCTCCTCGGCCCGGTAGCTCGAGCGCACGAGCGGGCCGGCGAACACCGACCCGAAGCCCATCGCCTCGCCCTCGACGCGGTAGCGGCGGAACTGCTCCGGTGTCACCCAGCGGTCGAGCGGCAGGTGGCGCTCGGTGGGCTGGAGGTACTGGCCGATCGTGACCACGTCGACCCGGTGTGCGCGCAGGTCGCGCATGACGCCGAGGATGTCGCCGTCGGACTCGCCCATGCCGACGATCATCCCGGACTTCGTCATCAGCGGCGGCCGGCCGGGGTGGATCTCGGCCCAGACGTCCTTGGCCCGGTCGAGCAAATCGAGCGCCTTTGCGTAGTCGCCCTTCGGCCGCACGCGCCGGTACAGGTGCTCGGCCGTCTCGATGTTGTGGTTGAAGACGTCGGGGGCGGCCTCGAGCACCGTCCGCAGGGCCTCGTCGCGGAACCCGAGGAAGTCGGGTACGAGCACCTCGACGCCGCAGCCGGGGCTGGCCCGCCGGATCGCCCGGATGGTGGCGGCGAAATGGCCCGCCCCCCGATCGGGCAGGTCGTCGCGGTCGACCGACGTGACGACGACGTGGCGCAGCCCCATCCGATCCACCGCGCGGGCGACCCGCAGCGGCTCGAGCGGCTCGGGGGCCGACTCGGGCCGGCCGGACGTGACCGCGCAGTAGCGGCAGGCGCGCGTGCAGACGTCGCCGAGGATCTGGAAGGTGGCCGTGCCGCGGCCCCAGCACTCGCCGATGTTGGGACAGCGGGCCTCCTCGCACACCGTGTGCAGACCGCCCTCGCGCATCAGCCCGCGCAGCTCCGTGAAGCGGCCGTTGGGCGACGGCGCCTTGACGGTCATCCACTGCGGCCGCGCCTTCTGGAGCTCAGACCAGGGCATGATCCTCCGCCGGCACGGTCTCGAGCTCGAGCCCGAACGCCTCGCACAGCGCGTCGAGCAGCGGCCCGCGCACCTCGTCGGTGGTGACCGGGCGCCCGGCCTCGGCCGCGATCGAGGTGAACCGGGCCTTGCCCAGGCCGCACGCGTCGAAGAGCTCGTACACGCCGAGGTCGAGATCGACGTTCACGGCCAGGCCGTGACTCGTCACCCAGCGGGCGCAGCGAACGCCGATCGACGCGATCTTGCGGTCGTCCACCCAGACGCCGCTCTGGTGCGGCTCGTCCCGCCCACTGCCCGCGATCCCGAACCCGGCCAGCGTGCGCACGATCGTCTGCTCGAGCCCGCGCACGTGCCGGCGCAGGTCGCGGCCGCGGTCGTTCAGGTCGAGGATCGGGTAGCAGACGAGCTGGCCCGGGCCGTGGTAGGTGGAGCGGCCGCCGCGCGGCACCTCGACGATCTCGATCCCGCGCGCTGCGTACTCGTCGGCGGCCAGCGGCAGCTCCTCCGCCCGCACCGCCCGCGAGCCCAGCGTGATGACCGGCTCGTGCTCGAGCAGGACGACCGTGTCGGGGATCGCCTGCTGCGAGCGGGCCGCGGCCAGCTCCTGCTGGAGCCGCAACGCGTCGGCGTACGGGGTCAGCCCGTGCAGGTCGTAGAGGTAGGCGCCGGCCATCGAGCTAGAGGCCGAAGGCGTTCTCGTCCCAGCTCTCCAGGTTCTGCTTCACCTGGGCCATGAACTGGGCCGCATATGCCCCGTCCACCAGGCGGTGGTCGTAGCTGAGGCACAGGAACATCATGTGGCGGATCGCGATGGCGTCGTTGCCGTGCGCGTCGGTGACCACGACCGGGCGCTTCACGATCGCCTCGACGTCGAGGATGGCGACCTGCCCCTCGGGGATGATCGGCGTGCCGATCAGCGCCCCGAACACGCCGGGGTTCGTGATCGTGAAGGTGCCGCCGCTCATCTCGTCGGGCGAGAGCGTCTTCGTCCGGGCCCTGTCGGCCAGCTCGATCACCGAGCGGGAGAGGCCGACGAGGTTCTTCTCCTCGGCGTGCTGGATCACCGGCACCATCAGGCCCTTGGCGTCGTCGACGGCGACGGCCATGCCCAGGTTCACGTACTTCTTGATGAGCGCGCTCTCGCCCTGCACCTCGGCGTTCACCCACGGCCAGCGGCCGATCGCGTCGATGGTGGCGCGGGCGACGAACGGGACGTACGTCAGGTTGACGCCGTAGCGGCTCTGGTACTCCGGCTTCCACTTCTTGCGCAGGTTGACGACGCCGGTCATGTCGACCTCGATCACGGTCGTCACCTGGGCGGCGGTCTCGAGCGAGTGGCGCATGTGCCGCGCGATCACCTTGCGGATCGTGTTGAAGCGGTAGAGCTCCTCGCCGGGGCCGGCCTGGCCCGGTGCGGCGACCTCGACCGCCGGCGCCGCGGGAGCGGCCGGCGGGGCCGGAGCCGGGGCGGCCGGCGCGGCCGTCTCGGGCGCCTCGGGCGGCGGGGCGAAGTGGGGCACGTCGTGCACCTCGGCGGGCGCCTGCGCCGGGGCGGCGGTGCCGCCCGAGTCGATGAACTGCTGCACGTCCTTCTTCGTCACGCGGCCGCCGCGGCCGGTGCCGGGGATCGCGCTGACGTCGAGGCCGTGCTCGGCGACCATGCGGGCGACGACCGGGCTCACGAACGTGCGTCCGTCGCCGTTATGGCCGTTGCCGTTGCCCTCGGCGGGCGCGGCCTGCGGCGCGGCCGGAGCCGCGGCAGCGGGCTCGGGCACAGCCTCGGCGGCCGGCTCGGCGGGCGCCTCGTCGTCGCCGCCCTCGCCGCCGGTGTCGATCACGGCGATGCGGGTGTTCACGGGGACGGTGTCGCCCTCGCCGGCGAACAGCTCGCGCACCACACCCGACGCAGGGGAGGGAACCTCGGTGTCGACCTTGTCCGTCGAGATCTCGACGATGGTCTCGTCGGCCTCGATCGTCTCACCCACGGCCTTCGCCCAGCGGGTGATCGTTCCCTCGGACACGCTCACGCCCATCTGCGGCATGACGACGTCGACGAGTGTTCCAGTGGCCATGTGAGGTCAGCTCCTCCGGGTCATCTAGTAGGCGGACAGCTTCTCGATCGCGGCGACCACGTCGGCCACCTGGGGCAGGAACGCCTTCTCGAGCGGTGGGGAGAACGGTATCGGCGTGTCCGGCGCGGTGACGCGCACGACCGGGCCGTCGAGCAGCTCGAACGCCTCCTCCGCGATGGTGGCGGCGATCTCGGCGCCGAAGCCGGACGTGTGCGTGTCCTCGTGCAGGACGATCACCTTGCTGGTCTTCGCCACGGAGTCCAGCACCGCCTGCCGGTCCCACGGCGTCACGGTGCGCAGGTCGACGATCTCGACCGAGGTGCCGTCCTTCGACACGGCGTCGGCAGCCTCCTCGGCGGTGTAGACCATCGCGCCGTAGGTGACCACCGTCAGGTCGGCGCCCTCGCGGTGCACGCGCGCCTTCCCGAACTCGACGACGTGCTCACCGTCGGGCACCTCGCCCTTTATGCGGCGGTACAGGTGCTTGTGCTCGAAGTAGAGCACCGGGTTGGGGTCGCGGATCGCCTGCGTCAGGAGCCCCTTGGCGTCGGCCGGCGTCGCCGGGCAGGCGATCTTGAGGCCGGGGCAGTGGGCGAAGAAGCCCTCGGGGTTCTGGGAGTGGAACGGCCCGCCCGAGAACCCGCCGCCGGACGGCAGGCGCACGACCATCGGCACCGGCGTGCCGACGCGGTAGTGCTGCTTGGCGGCGACGGTCACCAGCTGGTCGAAGGCGCAGGAGACGAAGTCGGAGAACTGCATCTCGCACACGGGCCGCATGCCCATCAGCGCGGCGCCGGTGCACGAGCCGACGATCGCCGTCTCGGACAGGGGCGAGTCGATCACGCGGTCCTCGCCGAACTCCTGCAGGAAGCCCTGGGTAACCTTGAACGCGCCACCGTAGACGCCGATGTCCTCGCCGATCAAAAACACGCGCGAGTCACGCCGCATCTCCTCGCGGAGCGCGTCTGAGATCGCCTGCAGGTACGTCTTCGTGGCCACGTGACCTCGCTATCGGTGATGGGGGGTGTCGAGCTCCTCGGGCTCCGCGTAGACGCCGGTGAGCAGGTCGGCCGGCTCGGGCAGCGGGCTCTCCTCGGCCCGCTTCATGGCGTCGTTCAGGAGCTTCTTCACCTCGACGTTGATCTCGTCGTCGCGCACCTCGTCGAGCACGTTCTGCTCCTTCAGCCAGCGCCGGTAGCGCTCGATCGGGTCCTTCTTGGCGTAGGCCTCGAGCAGCTCGCGGGGGACGTAGAAGGCGTCGTCGTGGACCGCGTGCCCCTCCATGCGCAGCGTGACGAGCTCGAGCAGCGTCGGCCCGCCGCCCGCGCGGGCCCGCTCGATGGCGGCATGGGCCTCGCGGTAGACGGTGAGCACGTCGGTGCCGTCGACCACGACGCCCTCGAACCCGTAGGCGGCGGCGCGGTCGGCGAGGTGGTCGACGCCGAACTCGGACCGGTTCGGGGTCGAGTAGGCGTACTGGTTGTTGTCGCAGATGAAGACGACGGGCAGGCGGTGGACCCCGGCCAGGTTCATCGCCTCGTGGGCGTCGCCGCGGGCCATGGCGCCGTCGCCGCTCCAGGTCACCGCCACCCGCGGCTCGCGCCGGATCTTGAAGGCGAGCGCGCAGCCGACGGCGACCGGCATCAGCGCCGGCAGGTGGCTGACCATCGCGATCAGGCCGAGCCGGAAGTCGGCCATGTGGACGTTGCCGTCCTTGCCGGCGGCGAGGCCGTCCGCGCGGCCCATGTACTGGGCGAAGATCCGCCACGGCTCGGTGCCGCGGCTCACGTGCACGCCCATGTCACGCTGGATCGGGGTGCCGACGTCGTCCGTCCGCATCGCCGTCGCCACGCCGACCGCCGCGCCCTCGTTGCCGCGGCCGGTGTAGAAGCTGCCGGGGATCTTGCCCTGGCGGTACAGGATGTGGCCGCGCTCCTCGATGCCGCGCGTGATCAGCATGTTCCGGTAGATGCTGAGAAGGTCCTCGCGGTCGAGATCCGCCTGCTTGATGTCCGCCGCCGAGGAGACCGGCGTGGCTTCGCGAGCTACCGCCATGCTTCTGCGCAGTGTATCCGGTGGGCGTGACGCGTCACATCACCCGAACGCGTCACGCCCGATCCGGCGTCGATGACTGATCCCCGCCCCCGCGCGCCTGGACGTCAGGCTGCCGACGGGGGTTTGTGTCTAGGCCCAGAACGCCTCCACGGCCTGGGGATCGCCCACGTACTGCTCGACCTGTACGACCCGGCCGTCGCGCAGCCGGAAGAGATGCATCTGGGGATCGTCGAAGCGGCGCCCGTCCGGGCGGGTGCCGATCATGCGGGCGCCGACCGCGACCAGCTCGCCGGACGCCGTCGTCGACTCGACGCGCGCCTCCAGGTTTCCGGCCGTGAGCTCCGCCGACTCGGCGAAGTACTGCGCGACCGCCGGCCAGCCGATCTTGGGGCCGCCGAACCGGTCGTCGTTGTGGTGCGTCCAGACGATGTCGGGGTGGAAGAGCTCGCCGAGCGTCTCCATGTCCGCGCTCGCGAACGCCTGGTAGCCGCGCAGCACGGTCGCCTCGGCGGCGCTCTGGGTCTCGATCATGGTGGGCCTCCTTACGAGGGGAACGGTTGACCGGCCCACCGTACGGAGGCGGCCCTCGCCGCCGCATCGACCGTTCAGTCGATATGGCGCCCCGGCCCGACCAGATCGTGCTCCATCGCCCACATCGCCAGGGCCGCGCGGGTCGACACGCCCGCCTTGGCGTAGATGTGCACGGTGTGCGTGTGCACCGTCGCCGGCGAGAGCACCAGCCGGCCGGCGATCTCGCGCTTCGACCGGCCCGCTGCCAGCAGGCGCAGCACCTCGACCTCGCGGTCGGTGAGCGCGCCCGGCCAGGCCGGCGGCCGCGGCCGAGGCTGTCCGGACGCCTCGAGCACCGCGGCCACGGCATCGCGGTCGAGCGGCATCGCGGCCAGCGCCGCCGCCGCCGAAGTCGACGTGAGCGCCGGCCGGTGCGGGCGTGGCTCCGTCATCGCATGGAACGCGTCGGCGGCCGCCAGGAACCGGGCCGGTGCGTCGACGGCCGTCCCCGCGACGCCGCGGTGATACCCGCTGCCGTCGGTGCGCTCGTGGTGCATCCCCGCCGTCGCCGCGAGCGGCGCGAGGGCCGGCGCCCGCAGGAGGATGCGCTCGCCGTGGTAGGGGTGCAGGCGCACCTGCTCCCACTCGGCGATCGAGAGCGGGCCCGGCTTCTCCCAGACGCCCGTCGGGATCGCGGCCCGGCCGATGTCGTGCAGCAGCGCCGCCCGGCGCAGGTCGCGCACCCGCGCCTCTTCCCAGCCGGCCAGCGCCGCGGCCCGGGCCGAGAGGTCGGCGACCCCGGCCGAGTGGCCGTGCAGGAACGGCGCCTTCAGGTCGACGGCGTCGGCGAAGGCGCGGGCGAGCGCGTCGATACCGTCCGCGGCGACCGTCCGGCGCGGCTCCGGCTCGCAGCCGACCGCCGCCAGCCACGGATCCTCCACGCCCGACTCGGCGAGCAGCTCGTCCGCCGAGGCCAGGAACGCGTCGGCCAGCTCGGGGTCGAGGGCGCGCCCCCGCCAGCGCCGGACGGCGTCCGCGGCTCCCTGGGGCTCGTCGGCGAACATGGCCGCGCACAGGCCGACGGCGGCGAACCGTGCCGGCGCGGCGATCGCGTCGCCGGCCAGGCCGCGGTAGCCGCCGCGCCCGTCCCAGCGCTCGAACACGTCGAGCAGCGCCGCCTCCACCGTCGCCGGCAGGCGCAGCCGGCGGGCGATGGCGGCGCCGACCTCGCAGTCGGCGTGGGCCCCCTCCGCCGCCGCCCGCTTGCCGAGCGCGGCCGTCCCGGCCACCGCGCGCAGGCGCCTGGTGGGCGGAAGGCCGCGGCCCATCCCGGCGATGAACGCCGCCGCCTCGCCGGGGCGGGACATGTCGACCATGTCGCCGCGGGCGCGGACGGCGATGTCGTCGCCGCCCATCAGCACCGAGATCTCGTGCGACGTCGCGGTGCATCCGACCGACCGCAGGAGCGAGGTGTAGTAGACGTCCGAGACCTCGGGCGGGGCGAGTCCCAGACGACGGGCCAGGCCCGTGGCGACCAGGCACGAGCGGGTGGCCTCGTCGACGGCGTGGCCGCGGGCGAGGTCGCTCATCGCCGAGAGCGCCCCCAGGAGCTCCGCCAGGCGGACGGGTTCGCCGGCCATCGCGCGATGCTACAGGCGGCACCCCCGGGGCGGTGTGCAAGAATCGACGAGTGGGATACGACCGGAGCCGAGAGCTGGGAGACCGGTGCGGGTTCTGCCTGCGCTGCGGCTGGGGCCGGCGGTTCATGGCGCCCAACGCCGACACCCTGCCGACGGCCTGCCCGGACTGCGGCGGCCGGGTGATCACCGCCTGCCCGAAGTGCGGCACCGGAATCGTCTCGATGATGGCGCTCACCTGCGCCGGGTGTGGGGAGGAGCTGCGGCCGGCGCACCTGTTCGGGACGGAGATCCGGCGCAAGCCGGAACGGCACCGCCGCCTTGACGCAGGCCGCGCCGCGCGCGATAACGAGAGGACACCCTCGTGAGCCTCGCGATCCTCCTTCCCATCCTGGTCGTCGCGGTGGCAGCGCTGGCCGCTGCCGTCGTGTTCGCCGTCCGTGAGCACCGGCGTGCCCGCACGCTCGCCGACGAGCTGCAGACCGCCCGCACCGAGGCGACGCTGCTCGAGCGCCGCGACGACGACACCGGGCTCTGGAACAGCCGCTTCTTCGTGGAGGCGCTGACGCGCGAGATCGAGCGGTCGCGCACCTACGACCGGCCGGTGGCGCTGGCGCTCGCGAGCGTCGACGACGTGTCCGCCGACGAGGTCGAGGCCTCGATGCGCACGCTCGGCGCCGCCATCGGCGGCAGCGTCCGGGCGCTCGACGTCGCCTGCCGGGTGGGCACGACCGAGTTCGGCGTGATCATGCCGGAGACCGACTCGCGCTCGGCCTCGGTCGCCTCGGAGCGCGTCCTGCGCGCCATCGCCCGGGCGCGAACCGAGGGCGGCTCGACGCCGCAGGCTGCGGTCGGCATCGCCAGCTGCCCGGCCCACGCGGAGTCGTTCGAGGAGCTGGTCGAGCGGGCCGGCTCCGCCCTTCGCAGCGCCCGCCGCGCCGTCCGCGACGAGCCGATCAAGCCGGGCACCGTGCCCGTCGCGATGGCCGTCTGGGACGACGAAGACTGAGTGGGCGCACCGTCCTGGACTGAATAAACGGGGTCAGACCCGTTTATTCACTAGGGTCCCGGCCGTGGAGCAGATCGCCGACGGCATTTGGAGCTGGACGGCCCGGCATCCCGAGTGGCACCCCGGCGTTTTCGGCGCGCGGGTGGTCTCGTTCGCGCTCCCGGGGAGCGGCCGCACCGTCCTGATCGATCCGCTCGCGCCCGACGACGAGGACGGGTTCTGGACCCGGCTCGACGGTGTCGTCGCGGGGCCGGTGACGGTGCTCATCACGATCGGCTACCACGTCCGCAGCGCGGAGGCCGTCTGCGGCCGCTATCCCGGCACGACGGTGTGGGGCCACGCCAACGCCGGCCGCCGGCTGGCCGACCGCTCCGTCTTTCGCGAGCTCGCCCCCGACTCGGCCCCGCCGGGCGTTCGGGCCTACCACATCGGCAAGCCCCGCCGGGCCGAGCTGCCGGTGCTGGTCGAGTCGCACGCCGCACTCGCCTTCGGCGACGCCATCGTCGGCACCGGCGAGGGCCTGCGGATGTGGTGCAACGAGCCGCTGAACGAGCGCCGCCTCGCCTTCTACGCCGAGCGGTTCGCGCCGACCGTCCTCCCGATTCTGGACGAGCCCTTCGAGCACGCCCTGATGACGCACGGGCCGTCGGCGATCGGCGACGGGCGGCAAGCGCTGCGGGCGTGCCTCGCGGCGCCGCCCTGGTACCACCGCGGCTGAGGCGGGGCTAGCCCCGGATCTCGGAGAAGTGGATGACGGTGACCGTGGCCTCCTCGGTCACCTCGCGGTTGTACAGCTGGCCGAGGAAGTGCGTGAACTCGTCGATGTGCCGGATCTCCGGGTTGTCGTGCTGGATCTCGCGCGGCGAGACCTCCTGCAGCTGCTTCACCTCGACCTTGTCGATGACGGCGTCGAAGACCTTCTCGCGCACGCCGAAGCGCTGTCCCACGAGCACGCACACGACCTGGCCCTTCTTGTACTTCCCGCTCTTGTCGCCGAGACGGATCGTCGCCGTCTTGCGGTGGTGGCGGAGCTGGTCGGCGACGACCGGGGAATAGAAGTTGAGAGCGTTCACGGCGCGTGCATCATAACCAGGCCCGGAGGGGTTCAACCCGGCGGCTCCGGCCGGGGTGCCTGCGCTACTGTCGGCCCATGCGACGGCAGCCGCGTGCGCTCTACTGGGTGGTGTTCCTCGACGCCCTCCTGATGTTCGCGATCGTGCCCCTCCTGCCGGGGTACGCCCGCGACCTGCACCTGTCGAAGACCGAGATCGGCCTCGTCGTCGGCATCTACAGCGGCGCCGTCCTGGTCGGGTCGGTGCCCGTCGGCTACCTGGCCGCGCGCGTCGGCGCCCGCGGCCTCACGATCTTCGGCGTGGCGCTGCTCGCCCTGGCGACCTTCGGCTGTGCGTTCGCGGGCGGGTTCTGGGCGCTGCTCGCGGCCCGCACCGGCCAGGGCCTCTCCTCCGCCGTCTCGTGGACGGCCGGCATGGCCTGGCTCTCGGAGGCGAGCGAGCCCAACGCCCGCGGGCGCGTGCTGGGGACGGCGATGTCGTTCGCCACCGTCGGCACGCTGGTCGGGCCGGTGATCGGCGGTGTCCTGGGCGGCGCCTACGGGCTGCGCATGCCGTTCGTGCTGCTCGGGATCGTGACCGTCGTCCTGACGGTCGTCGTCGCCCGCGCGCCGGCCGGGCCGCCGGCCCTGGCGCCGGTGGGGGTCGGCGAGCTCGTGCGCGCGGTGGCCGGGAGCCGGACGATGGTGGCGGCGCTCTCGGTGATGCTGCTCGTTGCCGTCGTCTCCGGCACGATCGACACGCTGGTGCCGCTGCGCCTGGGGGTCGACGGCTACTCGGCGGTCGCGATCACCGTCGTCCTGACCACGGCCGGCGTGCTCGCCAGCGCCACCAACTACGGCGTCGGCCGCATCTTCGACCGCTTCGGCGGGATCCCGATCGCCCTCGCGTCGATCGTCGGCATGGCGGCCGTCCTCGCCGGGCTGGCAGCGGCGCCGTCCGCCCTTGTGCTGGCGGTGCTGTTCGTGGCGGCGACGCTCCCGATCAGCGGCCAGTACGCGGTCGGGTTCCCGCTCTGCGCGGAGGGCGCCGACGGGGCCGCGCTCGCCCACGCGAACGTCTTCGGGCTGCTCAACCTGGTGTGGGGCGCAGGCTTCCTGATCGGCCCCGCCGCGGGTGCCGCCCTGGCCCAGTCGACGTCCGACCGGCTCACGTATGTGGTGCTCGTGATCGCGTCGCTCGTCGTGGCTGTTGCGCTGCGTCCTCTGGCACTCTCCGTGAGAGAGTGCCAACCTTCTGGTTGAACGCCTGAGCCAGGCCTGCTAGTCTGCCTCCTGGCACTCGCAATGCGAGAGTGCCAGGGTTCTGAGCATGGTATATCCGAGGAGGGTTGCATGGATCTGAAGCCTCTGGGCGATCGCGTGATCGTCGAGGTCCTGGACGAGGAGGAGGTCACCTACAGCGGGATCGTCCTCCCTGACACGGCGAAGGAGAAGCCGCAGCGCGGCAAGGTTCTCGCCGTCGGTCCCGGCCGTTACGAGGACGGCAAGCTCGTCGCGCTCGACGTGAAGAAGGGCGACGAGATCATCTTTTCGAAGTATGGCGGCACCGAGATCAAGCTGTCGGGGGACGAGTACCTCATCCTGCGCGAGTCCGACATCCTGGCCAAGGTCGTCAGCAGCAAGGTCGCCGCGAAGGCGTAGGAGGAGAGGACTGAATGGCACACAAGGAGCTCAAGTTCAACGAGGAAGCGCGTCGCTCGCTTCAGCGGGGTGTCGACACCCTCGCTGACGCGGTCAAGGTGACGCTCGGCCCCAAGGGCCGCTACGTCGTGCTGGACAAGAAGTTCGGCGCGCCCACCATCACCAACGACGGCGTCACGATCGCGCGTGAGATCGAGGTCGAGGACGTCTTCGAGAACCAGGGCGCACAGCTCGTGCGCGAGGTCGCCACGGCGACCAACGACGTCGCCGGCGACGGCACCACCACGGCGACCGTGCTCGCGCAGGCGATCGTCCGGGAGGGGCTGAAGAACGTCTCGGCCGGCGCCAACCCGATGGCGCTCAAGCGCGGCATCGAGACCGCCGTCGAGGCTGTCGTCAAGGACATCAAGAGCCAGTCGAAGGAGATCTCGGGCAAGGAGGACATCGCCCGGGTCGCCACGATCTCGGCCCGCGACCGCGAGATCGGCGACGTCATCGCCGACGCGATCGAGAAGGTCGGCAAGGACGGCGTCGTGAACGTCGAGGAGGGCCAGACCTTTGGCCTCGAGCTCGAGTTCACCGAGGGCATGCAGTTCGACAAGGGCTACCTGTCCCCGTACATGATCACCGACTCCGAGCGCATGGAGGCGGTGCTGGACGACCCGTACATCCTCATCGCCAACTCGAAGATCGGCGCCGTGAAGGACCTCCTGCCCGTGCTCGAGCAGGTCATCCAGAACGGCCGGCCGCTGCTGATCGTGGCCGAGGACGTCGAGGGCGAGTCGCTCGCCACGGTCGTCGTCAACAAGCTCCGCGGCACCTTCACCGCCGTCGCCGTCAAGGCGCCGGGCTTCGGTGACCGCCGCAAGCGCATGCTCGAGGACATCGGCATCCTCACGGGTGGCGAGGTCATCACCGAGGACATGGGCCTCAAGCTCGAGAACACCACGCTCGCCCAGCTCGGCAAGGCCCGCAAGGTCGTCGTCGACAAGGACGCGACCACCATCATCGACGGTGCCGGCGACAGCGAGGCGATCAAGGGCCGCATCAAGCAGATCAAGGCCGAGATCGAGTCCACGGACTCCGACTTCGACCGCGAGAAGCTGCAGGAGCGGCTGGCCAAGCTGGCCGGCGGCGTTGCGGTGGTCAAGGTCGGCGCTGCCACCGAGACCGAGATGAAGGAGAAGAAGCACCGCGTCGAGGACGCGCTGCAGGCCACCCGGGCCGCCCTCGAGGAGGGCATCGTCCCGGGCGGTGGCGTGGCCCTGCTGCACGCCATCAAGGCCGTCGGCGCCTCGAAGCTCGAGGGCGACGAGAAGACCGGCGCCCACATCATCGAGCGCGCGCTCGAGGAGCCGCTCCGCCAGCTGGCCGAGAACGCCGGCCTGGAGGGCTCAGTCGTCGTCAACGAGGTGCGGTCGGCCAAGGCCGGCTTCGGCCTCAACGTCGACTCGGGCGAGGTCGTGGACATGGTCAAGTCGGGCATCATCGACCCGGCCATGGTCACGCGCTCCGCGCTGCAGAACGCTGCTTCCATCGGCAAGAACATCCTCACCACCGAGGCTGTTGTCGCCGAGGCCCCGGAGAAGGAGAAGGCTCCGATGGGCGGCGGGATGCCGGACATGATGTAACGGCACGGGAGCACCCGATACGCACGGTGAGAGGCCCGGAGCTCAGCTCCGGGCCTCAGCCGTTTAAGCGCACCAGGCGGGGTCAGACCCCTTTTGGTGCGCCCGTCGTCTAGCGGCAGACCGCGATGTACGTGACGCCGTCGGGGCCGGCGCGGACCTGGCGGGTGCTTCCTCTGTCCACGGCGATGAACATGCCCGGCTGCACGGGCACCTCCGTGCTGTCGACGATCACGACGCCGCTCCCGCGGAGAACGGCGTACACGTCCTCGGCACCGTCCTCCCGGTGGTCGTGCGCGACCGTCTCGGCGCCGGGCGGCAGCTCCACCTGGTAGATCCCGAAGCGCTCGACGCCCAGCGCGGCGCCGATGCCCTTGTCGTACGCGCTCGCCGCCGGGTGTGGCCCCGGCTCTGCGGAGATGTCCGCGGCGTCCACGACGCGATAGCCCATCGCGCGTTGTCTCAGCGGTAGCGCTCGGTCGTCGTGAACCCGCAGCCGTCGTCGCCGGCGGCCCACAGAGTCGGCCCCGGCGTGCCCGGGACCGCGGTGACGCTGTGGAGGGTGAGGCCGCACGTGCCAGACGGCGTCGGCGTCGGGACGCGGCGCCACGTCGGGCCCATGAGCCAGCGCTCGGCCAGCGTGTGGAGCTGCGGCCCGGTCGTGCCCACCGCCCAGGCAAGCCCGCGCCGGATCGAGACCACGCCGTCGAGCTCGCCGACCCGGCCGGAGACGTCGATCGCCATCCCAGACCACCGGGCGCCGTCCCACAGGTAGGCGACCGGATGATGGTTCCCCCCGCCGCTGCGGAAGCCGACCGCGATGAAGCGCACCGTCCCCGGTACATGGGCGACCCCGAGCAGGCTCGCCCCCGCGCCATGGGGGATCGGCGTCCTCGTCCATCCGGCCGATGTGCGGCGAAGTGCCAGCGCTCCGGAGGACGACGATCCGACGGCGAACGTCTCTCCCCGGCCGGCGGCGATCCCGTTCAGGATGCCGGAGCCCGGCGGCAGCGACGCGGCTTGCCATCCCGCCCCCGCCTTGTGCTCGATCAGCGGGGCCGATGTCCCGCCGACCCCTTTCCAGCCCGCCGCCCAGAGCCGCGACGTGCCCGGCACGCGGGCGATCGAGCGCAGGCCGGAGACCGCAGCGAGGCCCGCGATCCGGTGCCAGGCGCCGCCGCTGCGCTCCATGATCAGGCCGTGGCCGCTCCCGCCAACGGGGGACTGACCGACGGCCCACATGCGTGAAGGGCCGAGCGCCACACCGTCCCAGAGGTCTCCGCGAAGACCCGGAGTCGGGGAGACCTGCCAGCCGGATGCCGTCCACCGCTCCGCGCCGAACCCGAACGCCCACGTCGACCGCGGCCCGCCGCTGGCGACGCCGAGCAGTGCCGTCTTCAGCGGCGAATGCTGGAGCGTCCAGCTGCTCGCCGCGGCGGGCGCGGCGCCGCCGGCGGCGATCGTCGCCGCGAGCACGAGCGCCACGAGTGTCCGCCTGCTCGCCATCCGACTGGTGGCAAGTGTAACGACCGTGGCCGCCGGATACCAGCGGCCGCGGCCCTAGTCGGGCAGGCCGTTCGCGCTGATGTCGGCGATGAAGGCGACGATCAGATCGGCCGCCTTGTCGACGTCGTCCAGATGCACGCAGCCCACCGCCGAGTGGATGTAGCGCGACGGCACCGAGATGCACCCGGTCAGGACGCCCGTCCCGGAGAGCTGGATGCCGTAGGCGTCGGTCGCGCCGCCCAGGAGCACCTCTCGCTGATAGGCGATGCCGGCGCTCTCGGCCGCCCGCTCGAGGCGGTCGGTCAGGCGCCGCGGCACCGCCGTGCCGTAGCCGGCCGCCGGCGCCCAGTCGAAGTACTTGATCGCGGGCCCTGCGCCGAGCTTGATGGGGAGGCGCGAGTACTCGACCCCGGGCGTGTCGCCGCACAGCGTCACGTCGATCGCGAGCGCGACGTCGGGCTTCACGCGCAGCGCGGCCGGGCCGGCGCCGCGGATGCCGAGCTCCTCCTGCACCGCGGCGGTGGCGCACACCGTCGCGGCCACGTCGGCCGGCAGCCGGCGCATGACCTCGACCATCACGGCGCAGCCGGAGCGGTCGTCGACCGCCTTGCCGGTGAAGACCTTCGTGCCGTTCAAGAGGCCGGCAGGACGGGCGAATGTGACCAGGTCGCCGACGCGCACGCCCAGCTCCTCGGTCTCGGCCCGGCTCGATGTGCCGACGTCGACGAACATCTCCTCCATCGGGATGGCCTTCTTCGCCTCCTCGGGCGGGAGCACGTGCGCCGGCTTCGCGCCGGTCACGCCGTCGACCGGCCCCTCGCGGCCGTGAATGCGCAGGTCCTGGTCGATGACCATGCGGTCGTCGTGATAGCCGATGGGCCCGATGCGGATGAAGCCCTCGTCCTCGACATGCTGGACGATGAAGCCGAGCTCGTCCATGTGGGCGCACAGCATCACCGTGGGCGCGCCCTCGGTGCCGGTGCGCGTGAAGAACTGGTTCCCGAGCGGGTCGGAGTCGTGGGTGTCGTGGTGGCCGGCGAGCTCGTCGGCG